>CALGIR010000311.1 GCA_937915475.1 uncultured Bacteroidales bacterium | reverse complement strand
CAGACCAAAGTGCCCAAGCTCCTTTCCGCTTATCCTTATTCTTTTCTTTTTCCACATTATCAACGTTCCGCTCACCAGAGCTATAGCTGTAATCCTCTTCACCATCCCAGCTAAGCTGATGCTCAACAATAGTTGAATCTTTCTCCTTCTTTAGGGCTTTCTCGTAGTTCTCCTTGTCCATCCAGAATAGGTTGTGGTTGCGAGCAAAAAGAACTCTTTCACCATCGGGCGATATATTTGCCCACTTGGGCTTATCCTTTGGCTTTTTATAATCATCGAGCATTGTTAGCTTTCCCGTTTGGATAATGTACTCAAAAAACCAGGTTTTCCTCTTAGGTTTGTCCTTTCCTCCCTTTCGGTTTTGCCCTTGATCCTCGGTCATATCATCCTCCTCCTCTTCGTCCTTTTTCTCCTCGTCTATCAGCTTACTCTGAATTGAGAAACGAATTATCCCCTCGTTATCCAAAAACTTTAAATCCTTAATGGGAATGTTTTGGGCATCGAATGGATCAAGGGTTAGCCTTGATATTTCAGCGGCCATTTTTACATTATCAAATAGTACCGATTTTGATTTCTTTGCTGGATCAACAATGTAAAAAGCCTTTCCCTCGCTAGTTTGGTACGAGTACCAAAAGCGAGTGCTATTTTTAAGCCAATGGGCATCAACACTAGTGCTGAACACCATTTTCTTTAACCTGTTTGGCGAAAAATGCGATGCCGATTCGTAATTGGCTTTTGTAACAGGATTAATCTGCCCGTATGCAAGGGTAAATCCAAGCGAAACAAATGCAATAAATAGTAAAAAAAATCTCTTCATGGAGTTATATGTTTAGTTACACTATTGGTTATTGAGAGTTTAGATATGTTTAATCTGTATTGGTTTAAATACTTCACAACAATGATAACAATAAATAAACCGTCAAATCAACAATCGACCTGACGGTTATTCCTTTATACTGAAACTAAGTGGGTAATCTACTTAAGATTTGCGCTTCCGTACCTCACTTTTACCTTGACCTGTCCCTCTGCACCCTCATTCTCTCCTATTCTACCATTTACTGAGATTTTGTTGTTGCTGTCAATTCGGTTTACCCTCGCTAGACTGTTGTATGATAACTTTCCATACGAAACCTCTCCAACAATACTATACGAAACCTCAGTCGCTATTGGCGCATAAATACTAGCGTAGCTTCCAACAAACGATATAAAATCGAAGTTATTGGCTACCGAATTTATGCGAACATCCCCATACTTACTCTCAATATCGAGCTGTTTGCCCAGTTTTCCAACTCTGTAGGATGTGTAACCGCTACTGGCAACAATGTTATGCACGGCACCAATTTTATAGGTATCGTATTTCGACTCAACCACTAAAGAGCTAAGCTCATCAACCGATACGTTTGTATACTTACTTAGAATTACGATTGCCTTTGCCTTAACAATGTCCAAGTTGCCATACTTAACATCAAATCGCATCCAATCCATTTCATCAATTGAGGCATTGCCGTAGCCTAAAGTTATTATGCTTAGCGGGTCGTAACTACCATACATAATCCGATTGGCCTTAAGGTTACCGTATTTTATGTTGATATTTGAATGTCCAGTAAGCTCATCAATAAACATATCGCCATACTTGTTCTTCAAATTAACATCAACATGGCTCGGCATCTTAATACGATAGTCGATTTTTAGCCCCTTGGTAGATGAACCGGTATTAAAGTTACCAAACGATTTCATAAGTTTCTCATCAATCTGAGTTATTCCCCTAATCTCATTTCCTTGCTGTTCAAGGGTAATTTGTATGGCCGATAGCATTCGCTCTGCCCTATCTCTGCTTGAGTGTTCAACCGTAATTTCAACGTCGATGCTAATACTGTTTTGGTCCCAATTCTCAATACTAACCAGACCAAACCTATTGTCGATGAGCAACTTTGAATCATTGGTAATGGTAAACTCCTTATGCTCTTTTTTGGTTAGCACCTCGGCAAATGCATTGGTTCCAAAAGCACCTGTACCAATTAGAATTGATGCAACCAGTAATTTCAAATATACTCTAGTTTTCATAATGCAATATTATTAAAATGATTCAGTATCCAATTTTGTTTCATCTAAATTTAATATTATCCCTTCTAAAACTGAAAGATGAGCTTGATAGTAACGGCTAATTACAAACATTGCTTTTTCTGGTTTTAGATTATTAGCCAGCTCTTGTAGCATACTTTGTTGTCCACTGTTTAACTCGTCAATAGTTAGCAGTATATCAGCTTTTTGTTCACTATTATCACCAGCCAACATCTTACTAATAATATGTTGCTTTTGGTTAACTTGATACTGGTACGATTCGCTTATCTGCACAAGTTCTGGCGATAGGCTTGCAGTTAATAGGTCATTATCAAATGAGTCCATTATGCCAATAAAACTTAATAGCAAACTAAAACTTGCAGTAAGTATAAGTCCTGCAACCGCTGCTGCACTTGCTATTAGCCAATAATTAACCTTGGCTTTTGAAGGGTGACGAGCCTTCAACTTGTCCTTAAACCTATCGGTGTGCCCATAGGATAAATCAGCATCATTTAGGCTCTCCATGTTTCTCTCTATAAATTCCTGTAACTTATCCATGCCTAATACTTTAACATTTAACTTTCATTATTTCATAAAGGCGCTGCTTAGCTCTTGTTAGCTGCGAGCGCGATGTTGAGGATTTAATTTCAAGCATTTTTGATATCTCATCGTGGCTATATCCCTCAAAGTAAAATAAAGAAACTATTGTTCGATACCCGTCGGGCAATTGTGTAATTGCCCACCTTAGCCGCTCCACTGATTCTGGTTCAAAGTCAACGTATTCAATGCTCTCCGATTTAATACCATGAATGCTATCAATAGAAACTAAGTCAATTTTCGACTTTTTTAATTGGTCCAGTGATGCGTTAACCACTATCCGTTTTAGCCAAGCACCAAAGCTAACCTTGTTTCGATAGGTGTTAATCTTGTCAAATGCCTTAAAGAACGACTCTTGCAAAACATCCTCTGCCTCAACAGTATCTCCAACAATTCGCAAACACGTATTATACATTGCCTTAGAGTACAGTTTGTATATCTCAAACTGTGCGTTTGCATCTCCTTTTTTACAAAGGTCAATCAATGGTTGATGAATGTTGGAATACTTAATAACCTTCATTTTTCTAATCTAATGACGAAGCTTATCTACTTATGCTGCATCGAACTCTAGAATTATCATGCAAAATAGCATAAAATTTTATTGGTTAAAGATGTGTCTGATGCTTTTTAAACTTAACAATAAAAACAAGGGCTATACAACGCTGAATCTTTTGACTCCCAGATTAAATCGTTAAATAATCGCCTGGTTAACAAAGCAGACTTAGATATTAGACAATGGAATTGATTGCTAGTTCACAACGAAATGACTTATTAAGAATTAATCTAATTTTAAATTCAAAAAAATAAACATGCAATTGTTGTTGTTATAGGTTAAAGTCATATTTTTAAACGATTTTTTATTAAACCAATAAACCTTTTTAAAAGATGAAGAACACTAAGTTATTCCTTATCAGCACGCTTGTTGCCATAGCATTCCTTTTAGGATCGTGCGGAACAACCACTGAAAAGAACAAAGCCGAATATGCTAATGTAGAGTGCAGCGATGAGCTAAAAGCAGGGCATGACTGTGAGCACGCAAAAGTAGACACATGCAAAACAGAAGAAGGTGCGGCTCACGACTGTGACCATGACCACGAAGAAGCACAAGAATAAAGTAAGGATTGCGAGTAGAGATAAGCTTTAACAAACCGTAAAACAAATCGGGCTAACAAAATTGTTAGCCCGATTTTATTTTATGAAAATACTGTTATAATCAAAAAAAGGTTTTAAGGTAAGTTATCATTCCTGTTACAATTTCACCCGATTCGTAGCTGAATTCCGAACCACGAAGGCTGTGAGGAATACAGTAAATAATCAGCGTAAATATTGCTGCTAAAACAGTGACCATTGGAACTGACCGTTTCCAATTGACAAGAACAGCCATCAACCAAACAACAAACATTATCAGAGTTTTATTATCTGTTAAGTCCTGACCAAACGGAAACCCAGTCCAGAAATGATCAAATGCGAACTTTTGAACAATTGGCCCAAATACTAGGCCACCTACAAATATTAGTATAAGTGTAGCTACAGCCCAAAACTTGTATTTGTCGTGATTAAAGGCAGCCATAACACCTGATAGACTACTAAATATGAGCGCAATAAAAATAAAAACAATATGAGGAATGAGCGCCCAAGCAGGAACCGACCCCTTATACCTTATAACAACTGGTTCTTCGGGTAACTTAATAACCTCATCTGAGGTAAAGTGCTCTATTTCGATAAAGTACTCTAGCTTTGCTGCTTTTTGATTTACCTCTGGTAGGTACGAAACAAATTTATCGTCCTCAGGCCAAAATGGTGGTTCAACTGTCCAATCGTTATTCGACGGGTATGGCCGATGATGCAGTTTAGCGGTATATTCCCAAGGCAAAGCGGGAATGGTAATCTGCAATTGGCTTCCAACCTCGGAACTACGAGGCAACTTTAATGTGGCACTAACTGTATCAACATTAAAATCAATCTTTTTAGGATAAGTAGGACCCGATTGACGCTGAAAAACGATTGCGGCAAGCGTAATTACAATTGCAATTAGCCAAAACCATACTGTTCGCTTCATATAAACTCTATTTTTAAATTATTAAATCCTATAAAAATGCATTCTGTTATAGCTGTGCAAGCACAACCATTGTTTTCCCATCACGCTTAAATTCAACAGAAACTGTAGAACCTACCTCAAGTTTCTGCAGGTAAAACATGTAATCCTGAATGTTGTTGATTTTATGGCCATTTAAAGCGGTAATTAAATCGCCTTTTTGGATACCAGCCAAGCCTGCTGGTTGGTTAGAATTAACAGCAAGCACTTGCAGTCCATCGTTACGCACACCGCTAACGTCGGGCATAATACCAAGCCTAACCTTTAGCTCTCCTCCGTGCCTCGATGAGGGTGCGGCAGGACCAGCCTCCTGAAACGTTGGCTTACTACCCTCATTGGCAATGCTGCTAATTACATCATAAATATAGTTTGACGCCTTATACAATCCCTCTATGTTTATTTGCTCAATATCGTCATTGGGGGTATGATAATCGGCATGCGCACCGGTTGAGAAGAATAGAACAGGAATGTTTTTAGCATAAAAACTAGCATGATCGGATGGCCCATAACCCTGAGGAGCTAGCGCCAAGCTAAACTCGTAACCAGCGTTAAGGGTATTCAGAATACTATCGGCCTCAACTGCTGTTTTTACTCCTCCAACCTGTAGGGTGTTCTCGCTATTCAATCGGCCCAGCATATCAATATTTACCATAGCCACAATTGAATCTAAAGGTATTAATGGATTCTCAACAAAAAACCTAGAGCCAAGCAACCCCATCTCTTCAGCACCAAATGCAACAACAACAATGCTACGCTTTGGTTTTTGATGAAGTAATTTATGCCCTATTTCGAGAATGGCCGAAACCCCCGAAGCATTGTCATCGGCACCATTGTGCACTGCAAGTGTATCGGGCATACGACTTGAAGAACCTTGGCCTCCCATTCCTATATGATCGAAGTGTGCACCAACAACAACGTACTGGTGCTTCAGCAAAGGATCGCTCCCTTTAACTAGGGCAACAACATTTTGGGTGCTTTTTCTCTTGGTAATGATGTTGGTCCTAGCACACACATTACTCCCAGAAACAAAACTTATTGGCTTTTTAATTGATAAAATTTCGTTCTCAATTCCCTTTATTGTTTTCCCCGTTCCCGAAAGAATATCATTGGCCATTGCACGATTTACGTGTAAAACTGGGATTCCGATTGGAAACGTTTTCTGTTTTGAGGTAACAAGTTCATCCTTAACATCAAACCTATGGCCTGAGACAAAAATAGTTCCCATCGCTCCATGCTCCATGGCAACCATTGCCTTATGCCTATCGGACACTATTGAAGTAAACGGGCTTTTTTCCATGTCCAATAAAGGATCGCCTCTGAGTATTAACGCCCACTTACCGCTTAGGTTAAGGTTAGCAAAATCGTTCCATATCAACGAATCGTTTTTAAAGTTGATACCATAGCCAACAAAGACCACAGCACCCGAAATCGTATCACTTGATGAAAAAGGGAAAACAGCGTAATCGGTTCCTAAAGTTTTATTGTGCTTATTAATACTAAGTGAGTTATTGTCTCCAATGTCCTGATGATCGATAAACTCAAAGAACTGGTAACCGTTTTTCCCCAATAGTTCGAAACGATTTCCTTCAAAAAAGTCCTTAATATATTTAGCTGCAACCCTATCGAATGGAGTACCCGGTAATCGACCCATCAGCGAATCTGATGCCAAAAAATCGATGTGCCCAAACTGTTCTTCCTTGAGTATTTCAGGGTTATGCGTTGAATTTGATCCGCAGGCAAAAAGTTGGATAATAACCGCAATAACTAATACTTTTTTTATCAGTTTCATCTGTCTACTTTTAATTTTTAAAGGTGCAACTGCCAGCAGGTAGGCAGGGATGAATCATCCATGGGATAGTCATTCGCATGTATATTGACGTTATTATCATAGATATATTCATCAGAGTATCCTAAAAGCATTTCAACACTTTAATTGACATAACTTTAACACAAAACATAGTATTACAAACCTACAGTAAAAATTTATAACATACAATACAATTACCTTACAGGGGATTTACGCTGGTTTAAGTTGCTCTATAGTCCAAGGAAATAGCGCTGGTAATTACTGAAATATAAAAATGCAGTTTGCTTTATGCTGTCATTGGGAGCATCTACAATGGTACGCTGGCCAACATGATCCCAAACAAACAAACCTTCGCTGGTTACAAACCCAAACCCATCGTTAAAAACATAGTATGCAAATGGATTTTTTTTATTTGATAAAAGATTCCTTGAGAAGAAGTAATCACCTGACTCTACACCAAGTTGATAAAGAAGCGTTTGCGCCAAGTCGACTTGCCCCCCAATCTGGTTGTTTGTGCCAATAGTATCCAATGCTCCACCTATCCACAGCATTGGTATTGCAAACTTTTCGGACTCATAGTATGGGGTTGAACCTGGATACCTATGCCCATGATCGGCTATAAGTACGAACAAAGTGTTGTCGTACCAACTCTTTTGTTTGGCTTGATCAAAGAACCAACCCAACCACTTATCAGAATAATTTACACTACTTAAAAACTTGTTCTCCTCCGAAGTGGCAGGATAGGCTTGTTCACCAGGAAAATCGAATGGCTCGTGGCTACTGAGCGTAAAAAGAAGCTTAAAACTGGGGGCTCGTGCACTGTCTAAGTCGGTTAAAAGACGCTTAAATAAATGCTCATCATGTACACCCCATTTACTGGATCGAAGCGGTTTTGGAAAATCGTCCTGTGTTACTATCGATTTAAAATTGGCATTGTATAAGAACGAGCGAATATTGGCGAAATCGGGATCTCCGCCATAATAAAATGTTGTGCTGTATCCTTCTTTATATAGAGAATTGCTGATACTGGGGAGTTTTGAGGCCTTTACCGTATGCTTAATAACCGACTGAGTTGATTGAGCAGGAAATCCGCTTAGCACAGCAATTATCCCCTTGTCGCTTCTATCGCCCGATGCGTAAATACTGGTAAATAGCAAACCCTCGTCGGATAACTTTGTGAAGTTTGGGGTAACCCCTTCAACTCCACCTAAAGGTTCAATAACTTTTGCAGTAAAACTCTCAAGCAGAATAATCACCACGTTGGGCTTCTCACAGTTGAGCACCTCATCTGCACTTTCCTTCCCTATATTTAACGATTCGTAAAACTGTTTAGACTCAGCCTCTTTGGCATAATTGGGGTACTCCTTATACATTTTCCCCGACTTTGTAATGCTATGGATTAGATTCCAGACTACATTTAGGGAAGCATGGTTACTGAATAGATTGCTGCTAAAAAAAACCTTGCCTGGATTCATTGGTGCAATGCCAAATCCACCCCTAATAGGAATAATCATTGTAGAGGCAAAAAAAACAAAGATTGGTATACTCCACCATTTGGCCTTAGCCAATTTAGTTTTACCAACAGCAATAGTGTAAACAAAGTAGGATACTGAAAACAGGAGAATACTAAACAACGAAAAAAGAACAACGAACCATCCCTTAACAGAGGCTATTGCTTCGCCAGGGGTTTTCAGGTAAAAAATTGGAGCAGCATCAATTCTATACCCCCAATTTCGGTATAGTTCTAAATCGACAACAACAACTACTGAAAATACTGCAAGCAGAATAATGGTAATAGTGTTAACCACTTTCTTAGTCACTTTTCCTGAGAAGAAAAGAACTGCAACAACAAGCAACACCAGCAGCATAATATATCCAACAATGGATAAATCCATCCATAAACCTCTTATAAAGATGTTTACCCCATCGTTAAGCGATAGTGAAAAAGTTTGGTTGTAGTGGTAGGACAAAAACAGGATACGGGCAACAAGAAAATAAAGTACCCAAAATCCCGCCAACTTTAGTAGAAAAAATATCCTGTTTTTCACGCTATTAAAGATTTATATTTTAAAACACCAAAAATAACTTAAATTGATTGAAGATAATTACTCTACTGCAATATTTAAGCACAAAGTCATTTTCCCATAAAATGTATTGAGTTGTAAGTTGATTTTTTATAGTATTGCATAAACTATCAGCCTTTCAAAAACAAACACACCATGAAAACTAAAATAATAGCTATACTCCTAGTATTGGTTGCCACATTTACCTTATCTAAAATGGCAAAAGCATGGTCGGAACATCCTCTTTTGGCATACCAAGTACTATCAACCATTGAGGGCCTAAAAAGTCAGGATTCCATTGAGGTAAAAAGCCTTAGGGCATTCCTTATTGAGAACGAGAAAGAGTTGGAAACTTTTTTTATGGAACAGGAGCAATGGTTTCATAAAAATCTTTCATACTATCCACCCCTACCAGCAGAATTAGCCTTTAAGGCCACGGGAAATGCCGATGATATTCTTGAACGCTTTTACCGCGCCATTAGGCTAAACCCAAACGTTAGGATGAAACTATACCTCCATCTCCTACCAAATCAGGAGTTGGGCGATAGACCCACAATCTCGCCAGAGTACTTGACAACCCTAAACGACTATGCGGCGCTAACAAGCACAACCTATGCCGAACTGTTTGAAGGCGAAATGGTTTCTCCGTTTGATGTGCTTTGCACTGCAAACGATGAGCCCGACTATGGTTTTGATTTAGGCCTTTTTGAGGATAATAACACGCCACAGGGAAGCATATACGGATTTGGAGTTCAGCCCTTTGGAGACCCCAACCTTGAGTATGGCAGCCAAGCCCCTTTCCACATGGGTTTTTACCACGAGGCAAGAATCGTATTCTTTTTTGGCCCGTTCCTTAAGAAAACCCTTCCAGAGTATCGCATAAACATGTTTAAATCTTTAGCCCAGTTTGCTTTTGGGAACAATAACCCCTACTGGGGGAATCGCTTTATGGGCTGGGGCATGCACTACTTGGGCGACCTATCGATGCCCTACCACTCCGTTGCGTTACCTGGCGTTAGTCCGCTTAAAATGATATGGACCAACATTAAAGCCATGCTTGGTTTTCCCAAAAGCAAGGATAATGCCGTTCAGCTAGTTAGCAACAGGCACTCGGCACTTGAAGAGTTTCAGTGGCAAGTATTACGTCAGGCTTACGATAGCAATAATCACTACCATCCGCTATTAAGTTCGCTAAGAACCCCCATTGAGATGGTGGAATACTACGATAACTTCCCACGCGAAGTGGTAGCTAAAGAATCGGCAGCTAAAGCAAAAATGGTTGATAAGATGCTTGAAAAATGGATGCCCGCAATTCTGGTGTCCGACCCATCTTTTGAGACACCTGGTTCGGCTGAATTATCGAATATTATTGAGCTAACTAAACAAGAAAAGAGCGAACAAGGTATTACCGAAATGACTAATGTACTGGCCGATATCTTCAAATCGTACAGCATGCATCTGCAAAGTTTTTACTATATGATTATTGGGTAGTGGGTAAAAACCCACGCTGGCGCGGATTGCGAATCCGCGCCAGCAGGGTGGTTGTAATATCAGCTCAACCGAAATATCAATCAAAATCAATGGTTAGTTGCACAGATCCATTGGCTTCTTCCTCTTCGAAATTTGACATTGTTATACCCAAAAGCCTTACCTTTTTTGTGGGATTAGCCATCTGCAACAATTCAGTAACCAACCCATGTATGGTGGCACGCTCTGTTATGGGGTGCAAAAACGATTGAGAGCGGGTTATCTGCTCAAAATCGTTGAATTTAACTTTCAGGGTAATAGTCCTGCCAAAGCGACCGTGCCTAACAATCCGTGGCCATAGTTCTTCCTCTAGCTCTGCAAGGGCATTGAGCATCTGTTCCTTGTCCTCTAAATCGTGTAAAAATGTATTCTCGATACCTACCGACTTCCGCACTCGATGTGGTACTACAGGACGTTGGTCAATTCCGTGAGCCACTTGGTGGAAGAAATTTCCAACCTTTCCAAAGCATCGAATCAATAGCTGCAAATCTGCTTCCCGGATGTCCTTCCCATAAAAAAGACCCAACTCATGCATTTTTTGTGATGTACGGGGTCCCACACCGTAAAACTTCTCCACTGGAAGTGCCTCAATAAACGCCAATATCTCGTTGGGTTTAATGACAAACAGACCATCGGGTTTACGCTGATCGGATGCTATTTTAGCCAAAAACTTATTAACACTTATGCCAGCGGAAGCGGTTAGGCCAGTGGCTTCAACTATCCTATCCTTAATCTCGCGGGCAATTAGAGTTGCCGATGGTATTCCACGTTTATTGGTGGTAACATCCAAAAATGCCTCGTCAATAGACAAAGGCTCAACTAGATGTGTATACTCTCGAAAAATGCTCATCAAAATGGCAGAAACATCCTTATAAACATGGAATCTTGGAGGGACAAAGATAAGGTTGGGGCATTTTCTCTTGGCAATCACAGAGGGCATGGCCGAATACACACCAAACTTCCGGGCCTCATAACTGGCAGCCGCCACCACCCCGCGGTCGCTACCATGCCCAACGGCAACTGGCTTTCCGCGTAGCTCAGGGTTATCGCGCTGCTCTATGGAGGCAAAAAAAGCGTCCATATCTATGTGGATAATCTTACGAACCATGCTGCAAGTTTAGCAGCTTTACTCTAATTCTGCAGCATATTGGAATACAAAAATGGATTTAACTAAGTGATACAGCCACGTGGATAAGCAATATCAAAAGAAATCTTAAGTGTACTTTAATGACTTTGATTCTTTATGGATTTATTGTACTCCTTTAGGTAATGATTGTAGAGTTCAACTTGCGATCGGAAAGGCTTTTTGCCTGCCTTATTGCGTGCTGAGTTTGTCTGCTTCTCATCAATAACTCTTCCCTTTACATTATCCTTAAAACCAGCGTCAAGAACTGTTCTGAGTTCATTCTGTATATCAGGGTCAAATACCGGAACAGCAACCTCAACCCTATGGTCAAGGTTCCGTGTCATCCAATCGGCCGATGAGATAAAGTACTTTGGTTGCTTGTTATTGCAGAAAATAAATATGCGCGAATGCTCTAAAAATCTGTCAACCACGCTAACAACCTCAATATTCTCGCTTAACCCGGGTACACCTGGCACCAATGAGCAAATTCCCCTAACCATTATCTTAATTTTCACACCCTCATTGCTTGCCTGGTAGAGTCTTCGGATAACATCCAAATCAACAATATTATTTATTTTACAATGGATGTAGGCTGGCAACTTTTTTCGTGCATTGGCTATTTCAGTATCTATATGCATGTACAACTTCCGCCGCATACTCAACGGAGAGACCCACAGATACTTGTAGTTAAAAGTTTTATAGTTAAACTCGAGGAATGTAAAAACCTTCTCAATTTCTGATGTTACTCTCTTATCGGCTGTAAAAATATTGATATCCGTATATAGATTTGCGTTACCCTCGTGAAAATTACCTGTACTTACTGTGGCATAGTTTACCAATTTACCGTTCTCTTTCCTTGTGATAAGGGTTTGTTTGCTATGAACTTTTAATCCCGAAATCCCGAAAATAACCTTTACACCAACCTCTTCCATTTTCTTGCTCCAGTAGATGTTGGCACTTTCGTCGAAGCGAGCAAGCAGTTCAATAATCACCGTTACGGATTTACCATTGAGCGCTGCATTCATAAGCGCCTTAACCACCCTCGACTCAGTTGCCACACGATATAACGTAATTTTTATACTGGTTACCCGTGGATCGATAGCAGCCTCCCGAAGCATTCGGGTATAGTACGAAAAGTTGTGATACGGATAGTGTAGCGACACATCTTTCTTAGCCACTTCGGCCAAAATACTCGGCGAGGCCTCAAGCCTTTGAACGGGGATTGGAGGTAAAGGATTATTAATAAAATCGCTATTCCCTAAGCTGGGAAAAGTCATAAAATCACGGAAGTTATGGTAACGCCCACCTGGTAAAAGTTTGTCTTGCTCATCAAGACCCATCTTGGTAATAATAAATTGCAACAAATCAGGCGCAATGGCAGAATCGTAAACAAACCTAACGGGTTGCCCCTTTGTTCTGTTCAGTATGCCCTTTGATATCTTTTCGAGTAAGCTCTCTGCAATGTCATTATCCACATCAAGCTCCGCATCGCGAGTTATTTTAATGGTATAAGCCTCAAACCTATTGTAGGGTAAAACCTCAAATACCTGATCGAGGCAAAACCTGATAACATCATCGAGGAGAATTATGAATTGCTTGCCGTCGGCATCAGGTAGAGAAACAAACCGTGAATGTTCGTCGGGAGGAATTTCAACTAGGGCATACTCATAGTTTTCTGGTTCAGAATCGGTAAAAAGTTTAGCGGCAAGATAAATACTACTATCGTTTAGCTGCGGAAAAGTTTCGAGCCTGCTAATCATAATTGGAGCAATGGAGGGGGCAATGGTACTGTTAAAGTACAACCTAATATATTCAGTTTGACTGCCAATTAGCTCATGCTCGTTTACAATAAATAGGTTCTGATTTTTAAGTTGGCCCACAATTTCTGCAAAAGTGCTATCGAACCTCAGCTGCATACCCTCAACGATGCGCTTAATTCTTGGTACTATCTTTTTGGGTTTATCGGTAACAAACTGCTTAATGCCCTTATCGAATTGCATCAGCCTAAGCTGAGTTGCTACCCTTACCCTAAAAAACTCATCGAGGTTATTGCTGAAAATCCCCAGAAATCGTAGCCGTTCAACCAAGGGCACCGAAGTATCCTCGGCCTCCTGAAGAACCCTTTCGTTGAAAGAGAGCCAGCTAACCTCTCTGTTAATATAGTCCTTCTCCTTTGCCATGATGAGGAATTAATTGCTAATGATTTTTTGGGAAATCGAATTTGCTATCAGCTAAACTTGCTCTGCTAATTTCGCCCCAACTATTACAGCTAAAAACCAGTTTAACGATACCTGATGTGGGTAAATTTTCGATTTGCTTTTTTAGATACTGATTAACAAAATAGTAGAGCGATGGGTTATGCCCAACTATTGCAGCAATGTTAACCTCATCGGGAAACGATTTAACCACAGCATATACATCGGTAACACTCGCTTCGTAAAGCGATTCGTATGTTGAGATGAGGTTTTGTGACAAATCAACCGTTTGGCAAAACAACATTGATGTGCTCTTTGCTCTATTGGCTGGGCTTGTGGCAATAAGTTCAACGTCTTTAATCTCATTGACCCAGTAGCTAAACAGCATTTGTGCATCCTTTATCCCTCTCGAATTCAAAGGACGGTCAAAATCTGTTTGCCCTGCATTGTCCCATGAGGATTTTGCATGCCTAATGATATAAAGCGTTTTTATGCTACTCATAACCTATTACCTATAAAATATCAACATAAAACCAATTCTAACTGTTCACTACAATTACAATAAAGTACTGGCCAAATCGGCAAGGTAGCTGCGTTCGCCCTTCACTAAGTTGATATGAGCAAAAATATCCTGCCCGTGCATCTTGTCGGAAAGATACGTTAACCCGTTGGATTTCATATCAAGGTAGGGATGGTCTATTTGCTGAATATCACCTGTAAAAACAAATTTTGTGCCATCACCTGCCCTTGTGATGATTGTTTTCACCTCGTGCTGGGTTAAATTCTGCGCCTCATCAACAATAAAGAAAACATTAGACAAACTCCGTCCGCGTATATAGGCAAGGGGCGTAATTAAAAGTTTATCGGTACGCTGTAACTCCTCAATATACTGATAATCTCTACTTGAAGATT
>CALGIR010000310.1 GCA_937915475.1 uncultured Bacteroidales bacterium | reverse complement strand
GCGTTGTTTGGCATTTTGTCGAGTGCCTTAAGGTAGAGTGGGAGCGCTTCCTGAAAATCGAAAAAAAGAAAGTAATACTCTGCGTCGGTGAAAAGGGTTTTATAGTCAGGGGTATTGTTTTGCGCATACAACGGCTCTGTATTAGGAATAACAATTGCCATAATAAAGGCAAGGCACAAGCATAAGTTTAGGGCTTTTTTAAAAGGTTTAAGTCTCATAAGACAAATGGGTAAAGGGTTAGAATGCTTATAGGTTTGTTATTTTAAACTATTGTTTTTATAGTTAATGTTTAGGGTACAGTAACAAAAATAGGATAAAATTTTATGTTTCAGCTAATAAAAGGAAACAACTTTTTAAGCTGCAAGGTTCTCTTTATTAATAGCCATTAATTTTTTTCAATTGTTCTAGTGTTCTTAAAAATATACAGTAAAAGACATGGTACAATCTAAATAACTTGTATCATGTTTCAAATTGAATGGCAATAATCTACTGTGGTTTCTTTCTTTTTGTTTTTCTTGATTTAAGCCTAATAAGGAGTATTATTAGTCCCAGAAACACAACAATAGAGATAATTATAATACCATAAATTGGCGTGTGTTTATGGACGAGGGCTGTATGAATTTCCTTTTTATATTCTTTCGATAGAGCATTAAACCCGTATATACTCTCTTCGGCTATTAGGGTTAGAAATTCACTTACATAAGGTTCGAACGCAGCTGGCTTTTTGTTTAATAGATATTCCAAAAGTGTATTGAAGGATGAGATGTTCGGTTGAGTAAGTATGGCGTCATCAAGTAATAGTGCAAGTTCGGGGCTTGCTTTTCTTTTAATATTCTGTAACTTAAAGAAGAACTCTTTATCGAGTGTTGATTGTGCTACTATCCGCCTAGTTTGGCGAGGCATATTTTCAACTTTTTTGGTAGTAATAATGTCCAATAGGTTGGCAAAAACCTGACTAAGTTCCACTGACTGGTTTGTTGAGTCAGCTAGTAACGACAGTCTTTTAAGCTTAATTTTGAGTACATCCGAAGGTAAGTTCCAATCTTGGTTAAGGGCTTTAAGCAATTCTGTGCTCAATTTACCTTGGGCAAGGGCCGAAACAATTTCGAAAAACTCTGATGAAAAGTGCAACTGCTCAATATCATTCTTGGGGGGTGTGGTCTGAACTGGCGTTGCCGTTTTATCTGTTACCAAACTTTCTGACCTGGTGTCAGCTATTTGTTTAAGGTTGTTCTTTACAAGTGTGGTATCTGGTTTTATAATTTGAGGGCTAATCATAATTGGTTGTTCTATTTCCCTCTCGTGTTCAATAATGGCGATTGGTTTTATTGGGACTAACTCATCGTCATCTATGACCTTATCAAGATGTGTAACTAAAAGTTCCTTAACTTTCAATTGATCCTGTAGGTCGTAAGGTTTGCCCTCAAAAAAGAGCGTGTGTCTACTTTTGTTGGACAGGTATTCTATATGTTCGGGTCGTGAAGGATCGAGTAATGCAACTCCAGATACATTTACGGTATCAATAATTAATGTTTTATGTGGTAAGGTAGATTTACGGGCATAAAAATCGCTTGAGGATACAATGCTTCGCTTATATTTAGGTAGGAAAATTTCTATTAGAACTATATCTGTTTCTCCAAAACCTTTAGGGTCAAACATGGCCATTAGCCCCATTGCACCGTCGCCAATTGGTTGGTAGAAAAGTTCATCATCGGTTGTGTTAATTGGGTAGCCTAGGTTTATTGGAGTAGACCATGAGCCGTTGTCATTTAGTTGCGAAAAGAAAATGTCGTATCCACCCATGGTATTATGCCCATCCGAAGAGAAGAAAAGGGTTTTGCCATCATTAGTAATAAATGGAGTGTTTTCGTTGAACTGAGTATTGATGTTTTCCCCAAGGTTAACAGCTGGACCCCAGTTGCCCATTTCATCTTTATGTGAAACATAGATGTCTAAGTCGCCAAATCCGCCCTCTCTATTACTGGCAAAATAGAGTTTCGATCCATCGGCCGAAATGCTTGCATGCGTCTCGTACGATTCGGTGTTGATGTTCTCGTTTAACTTTCTCATGGGACTCCATTTTCCATTGCTGAAGTTCGACACATATATATTCCCGTCGTGATTGTCATCTTTGAACAGGTAAAGTTCAGTGGCATTGTAGTTTAGTGAAAGTGTAGAGCAGTTTCCATCAACCACTAGATCTAGCGTTATGTTGGTTGGTTTTTCCCATTTTCCATTAATCTTTTTACTAATATTAATAGATTGATAGAATCTTTCCTTAGTGGTAAATGCCATGGTTTTACCATCGCCAGAGATTACAGGGTTAAAATTTGGCAACCTGTTATTGATGGTTTCACCTAAATTGCTTCGCAACAAATTGATAGAGTATTTTTTAAACGTTCTTGCCCGTTCAAGCCCTTCGAGTTGATGGCTAAGGTAGTCAATATTATATTTGCGCTCATTTTTTAGATTGCTTTTAAAGGAATCGTAGGCGTTTTTTGCCTCTTTCAACCTGTTTGCAACATAGTAGGCATTGCCGAGATAAAAATAAGCTTCTAAAGGTGCTCTTGTCTCTTTAATAGAACTTTCGTTATACCAGTGAGTAGTATTTCCTACTGCTCGCTCAAGGTAGGGAATGGCTTTTGTTTTTTGATTGGCAATGTTAAGGTAGCAAATACCAATTCGGTAATCGATGTTTTGATTATCAGGAAAATTATCGTAGATACTAAGGTAGAGTGCTAATGCTTCTTCGTAATCCTCAAAGTAAAAGTAGGCATTTGCATCCCTAAAAAGGTTGTTAATATCCTGTTGTGTTTGGCCAAAACTGGCAAGAAACACATGGGTGGATATAATTAGGGTGATTACGTATCGTAGGCTCATGTTTTCATGCGCATTATTAAAGCACTTTCAAATATACTTAAAAATATTGGAACGGAGTACTATGCTCCAGTGACTTTAACCATTAATAGTGTGTGGCTTGTTTAACTTAAGTAAAGAAGTGGAAAGTGAAATTATGGTTTTACCAGAGTTATGGGATTCTGGCTGGTTGGTTCTAGCGGGCTCGAATTATTGAGTTTTAATGTAGCTTTGCTTTTTCCATTGGCTTTATTCCGATTCTTAGAAACGTTGTTAAAATCAATAAGATAGATGTCATTATCGCCTTGGCTTTGGGGCATAAACCTTGAGATGTATCCCATTGATCCATCGCCAATAGGATAGAAGAAAACATCATCATCTGTTGTGTTTAGAGGATAACCCATGTTTTTAGGTTTTGTCCATTTGCCATTTCGTAATTCAGAAACAAAAATATCGAAGCCGCCCATGGTTTGATGTCCAGTTGAAGAGAAGAAGAGTTTTTTTCCATCGTGCGAAAGGGTAGGGGCAATTTCATCGTAAGGGGTGTTTACTGATGGGCCAAGATTGACGCCTGGAGTCCAACCATCGGCAGTTTTTACAGACATGTAAATATCAAATCCGCCCATTCCTCCGGATTGGTTACTTGAGTAATAAATAGTATCACAGGTTGGGCTAAAAGCTGCATAATTCTCCCAACTACGCGTATTAATCTCTTTGGGTAGTTTGCTTAATACCCCCCAGGTGTTTTTTGCCGTGTCGAGTGTGCTTGTGTATAGGTTGTAAATGTCGTTGTCGTTTCGAGACAGCAGGAGTTTAGTGCCATCGGGTGATATTCCCACCGTGGCAATTGCCCCATCGGCAAACATTTGGCTATTTATATTAATTGGATGTGTCCAAACGCCTGCTCGTTTTGTGCTTATCTGTATTGCATTGTAGAACTGTTGGACTGATGTATATACCATTGTTTGATTATCGGCAGATACCACAGGATTTATTTCGGCAAAACGGCTATTAACGGTTTTTCCCACTGAAGTAAACTTGATGTTAATAGGGTTCTCCATAAGTTCCTTGGCATACGCTATTGCCTTAAACTCAATGTTTACTAATTGTTTATTTTCTTTCTCATCGTCTGTAATTAAACCGTTGTATTTCTCGAAGGCTGCAGTTGCTTTTTCAAAATTGTTTGTAATGCGCAGTGCTCTGCCATAATGCAGATAAACCTCTTTGGGTGCCTGTTTTTCAGTAAAATAACCTTCTTTATAGGAGTTGGTGATACTTTGCAATGCCTGTTCGAAGAAAGGAATAGATTTGTGTTTCTCGTTTGGTGTGTTTAGGTAGCAAAGGGCAATTCTGTATGCAATATTAGCATTATCGGGAAAACTGTTATGAAGTTCCTGATACAGTGGGAGTGCTTCTCTAAAATCTTCGTACAATAGATAGTATTCAGCATCTACAAATATCCTCCTAAAATAGGAAGTTCGCTGCGAGAAAGATGAGAGTGCAATAAAAAAAAATATAATGGTGTATAAAAATCTCCTCATTAAAATTCCGCTTTGATTTGAAAGGCAAATGTCTACTGCTGTTTAAAAGTACAAATTTTATATCAAAGTAAAGAATTTTAATGCTTTTGGCAAAGTGTTTTTATCAAAAACCAAGGTTATTAACATTAAAACGAAAAATATGTAAAAGGTATTTGTCGCTAATTATCCATTTCTCTTAGAACCAAAAAACATCTAATAATTCTCAATATTCTCCTTAATGGCTTTTAGGAACATTCCACCAAGTGCACCGTCAACAACTCTGTGGTCGTAAGCGAGCGAGAGAACAACAATATGGCGAATGCCAATGGAATCACCGTTTTCGGACTCAATAACAACTACCCGCTTTTTTATGGCTCCAATGGCTAGTATTGCCACTTGCGGTTGGTTAATAATTGGGGTTCCGCTTAGGGTATCAAACATTCCAAGATTTGTAATCGTGAATGTTCCGCCTTGTATTTCGTGCGGTTGCAGCTTGTTTTCCCTAGCTCTGTGGGCAAGGTCGTTAACCTTCTCTGCAATTCCCGATAGGTTAAGCTTATCGGCTTTGGCAACAATTGGAACTATTAGGTTGCCATTGGGCAATGCGGTTGCAATACCAATACCTATATTCTTACGTACAATAATCTTATCGTCATCCACGGAAGCATTAATGTTTGGGTATTGTTTAATAGCCTTTACGGTTGCTTCAACAAACAGATGGGTTAGCGTAAGTTTTTGTCCTTCGCGTTTCTGAAAGGCCTCTTTTTCGTTATTGCGCCACGCCACAAGATTTGTTACATCAGCCTCAATAAAAGAGGTTACATGGGCCGATGTTTGTATTGATAGTATCATGTGTTCGGCAATAAGCTTGCGCATGCGATCCATGTGAATAATCTCAACATCTTCGGTTGATGTATCAATATTTACAGGTTTTGGCGCTTTTGGTCTTTCGGTAATGGAGTTTCGCTTATCAACGTAGGCCAAAATATCGTCACGGGTAATTCGACCTTTTACACCGGTACCCTCAACTCTATCGATTTCATCTGCAGAAATGCCTTCTTTTTTAATTATGGTCCGTACAAGTGGACTAAGATGAACAGAGCTTTTATTGCCATTGTTGTCATCAGAGATTTTTTCCTCTTTTCTACTTTCGGCTACTTTCTCTACGGATTTTGTGTCTGTTTCGACCTGGGGCTTTTCCTCAGTACTAGTTTGTTTTTGCTCGTTTTTACCCTCAGCCTCAATTATTGCAATAATCTGACCTACCTGGGGGGTATCGCCTTCATTAAACAAAAGTTCTTTTACTATGCCCGCAATGGGTGATGGTATTTCTGAGTCCACCTTATCGGTGGCTATTTCAGCTATTGATTGGTCTATTTCTACTTTACTGCCTAGTTTAACAAGCCAACGGGTTATGGTTGCCTCAATTATGCCTTCGCCCATGGCGGGAAGTTGAATCTCTATTCTGCTCATCTCTTAACCTTGTTATTGATTATATCCTTTTTACTAAACACATAACACTATAAGTTGTCAAATGTTGAATGTTTTGCCTTTCTGTTTAACTTTTATTCTCATCCCCTTTGCTATCGAAAACCGTTTTAAGATGTTGACTTATGCTAGCAGCATATTTAGACGATACGGAATGAAAGTGAACACTATAGGAATTAGTTTGGTCGGTTTGCTCAACAACCCTAATGGTTGGAACCTGTTTTGTGGTTGCCCATGGGGTAAGCAGTACCTCTTTAGTAATTATGTCCTTAGCCGTTTGAACAGGAATCTTTGTGCTTGCCTTAACAAGCGTTTCATGACCCCTTAGGCTATCCTCCATGTTTTGAAGATGAATTGAGCGTGATGCAATTTGGCTATAAGGGATTTTTACGATGTCGCCATTGTCCATCTCCAGTTCAAGCGAGCGGTAGCCCAACCTTTTAATTGCCCCATCGTATTTGCTTGCTGCAATCCGTTGGTTTATCTCAAAGGGGAATTCGGTTTTAAGGATGATGCCAGCAATAAAGTCGCGCAGAAAAAACCAGCTGATAATGAGTAGGAATACGAGTAGCACTGATGTAGTTGCAAGTGTAAGGTACTCGGAGTTTCCTAGTGCATGGTTAACAACCCAAAGCACGAAAGCTGCCCAAATGGCAAGTTCGAAAAGTGGAAATCCCCTAAGGATTACTTTACGGTATTTTTTACTTGTTGGAATCGTCTTGGCAAGTTGCGATGCTAGGCGAAGCATAAAAAAAAGGGCAACGGCAAAAACGAGGTAATATAGTGTAACTATCATAGTGCTTCAGAATTATGGTTTTATATCCATCAATTAGCATAGCCCTTTCTCCTGCATCTTATTCAGTAAGAAAGGTTCAATCATTGAGTTCAGTGCAAAAACATTGGAGAATCGCTCTTCAACTAAGCCTGAGCGTATCATCTCAACTAGCATTAAACGGGTTTCATCTTCCGATTGCCTTAGCACTATCGATAAGCGATTTGGAGTACATCTACGCAGTAGAGCAATTTGTAGAATCACCATCCAAAGATTATCGCTAATGCCATCTAGATGCGATAGATTGGGTGCTGACGGAGGTTTAATGTAGATTGTTTTACCTACAACCTTAGATATATTTGCCAACCAGTTTTGTAGCGTGTAGCCAGGGTTGCCTGAACTAAGGTTAAAGTATCGGTTGAATAGTTTGGCATAACTCCATTCGCTTAGCGATTCTTCGTTTTTATTGTTTAGAACAAACTTTAATCCGCCCGTTTGATGCCTTATGGTAATTAGCTCTTTTAGCTCCTTGGCATCAAATGGTTCGCAGCTAATGTGGCCCATCGCATAGGCATCAACATTAATAAGCCTATTTATTAGCTGATAAGATATCGTTCTGCAGTTGATTATGAAGAGCACTTTTTTGCTATGCAGCTCAATTAGCGTAAGGATTTTTTGAATTACCTCGAATCCACTCTCGTGCCTAGTCCACCAAAGTTCAAGGTCGTTAATAATGATAACCCTTTTTTGAGGGGATGAGGAAATGAACTGGCTTGGGTCCATTTCAACTTTAAGCGCGTTGCTAAGCGCTTTTGTAAAATCATTTTCGCAGGTGGATTCACCTTTGGGAGGCCTTACATTATGAATACTGTGGTTTGGGAGCAAGGTTTTTGCAATATATTTCGATAGGGTTGTTTTTCCGGAATTTCTATTGCCAGTAATAATTAACGCACCCGTAAAACCTCCCTTAAAACGGTCAATTATTTTTTTTGCCTCTGCTTGTTCCTGTGGCCTTTCAATCCAAAGTTCATTGCTTAGCGTTGTACTCCCCGAGAAAAGGCTAACATAGTAAAACGGTATACTTCGGGCAATAGGCTCATTGGGTGATAGTTTAACTACCATCTCTTGAATAGATTGATTGCTCACCTTGTACTCCGTTTCGAAAGAGGTGAGTTTGTGCGCAAGCATAATCCCTTCGCTTTGCGAGTAAAGTGCTTTTACAAATTGCCTGTCGAAGAAATTAGAGGTGTTTGTAATCAACTTTTTTGCAAACCATTGGGTTTGCCTTTTGGCTTTGGCACGTTTTTTATCTTTTTTTATCTCGTGTTGCTTACTATACACCATTTGGTGTAGTGGGTCTAACGAGTGCTTTAGAAAGATGCTAAGTTCGTCCTCAAACTTTTCAAGTAGCCTTTTAACGTGCAGTTGTTCAGTTTCAATTTCTTTTTTTAGTGCATTGGCTAACTCCGTTCTAATATCATCCTGATTGGCGTTTTCCTTATTTTCGTCAGCAGCTATGGTGTTCTCAATATTAAAAAGTGTAAGCCTAAGCTTATCGGTGAGTTTTGTGGATATCTCCTTAAATGAGTCCGATAACTCTTCCATTGCGTTTCGGGCATTGCTAATTAGCTCAGTTCCCACGTAAAGTTGTGCTTTTTGCCTTAGCTCAATTGTTCTAATGTTGCTTTGAGGGAATGTGCCTGCCTCTACCTGCGCAAAAAAACTATCATCATTAACCTCCATTTTTTGGGGCAAATCGTCAACAATGGCATTAATATCCCTAAATAAAGTTTCGAAACGTTCCTGTACTTCAGTCTTTTTGAGGTCAGATAACTTCTGGTTTATTGCAGATGTATCGGGTAATTCATTGGCTGTTGTAAGGTTGGTAAACACTTGCGACAGGCCGTTGTTTGCTTCATAAAGTTTGCTGTTAGCCCACCAGGATAGCTCGTCGGCCTGCTTCTTTAGCTTTATCCTAAATCGATGATTAAGCGATATTAGGATAAACTCTAGTAAGTTTTTGTTTACATAGAGTTTAATGTTGCTGCTAAATATTTGGGGCTGGCTCTGGATATCGGTTACGGAAAGGGTGTTTTTCTTAACAATTTTTTTGTAAGGCGATACCAAATTCTTTGCTTCGGGTTTGCTTAAGGCAAAGCTAAAACGTTGAATATTCCTTTCCAAATCGGCATTTATAGCATTTCCTATTCTGTTGTTTATCGCTTTAAATTCATCAATTGTGTCGTTAAAGGTTTGGTTGGTTCGGCTCTTAATTTCCCCTAGATTGAGCTCATTGATTGTTTCGTTTTCGATACTTCTAGCAAGTTCTACCAAGTTTTTTCTGATATTGCTAATGTACCTAAAGGTTGATAAGCCTATCTGTTCGAAATATTCGTTTATGGCTTCTATTCTTGTTTGCTTTAGAAACAGTTCGGCGGCATCCTTAATGTCTAGTTTTAAGGAGATTGGCCAGCCAAGCAATGTCCCTTTTATGCGGCAACGCGCCTTAAAAATACGAATACCAAACGAATCATTTTTCCTTGCTCTAAACTCAGATTGGCTAAAGTTAACGTTCAACTTTTCTGGTAACGATTGGATGTGTTTATTAACGTATTCCAGGTAAACCTTTTGAGCTTCATCCAGGGTTTTAGCAATATCTGTTAGGGTCTCATCCTTAAAAACCGATACTCTAGCTTTTGCCTGAAAGGTAAAATCGGATATGATTTTAGAGGCAAAAATACGCTTACCAACCTTTTCGTCCCTATTCTCGGGTTTCTCTAAAGATGAGAATAGCTTACTTGTTATCCCCTTTAGGTCGTCGATATATTCTGTTAACTGTTTTTGTACGTATTGAATTGAATTCTTATTCAGGTTAATAATAAGTTCTTCCTGCTTATCTGTAGTTGCTCTAACTATCTCTGCAAGCATCTCCTTATCGGGTAATTTTATCTTTTCAATTAGCGGTGATGTTGTTAACAGCTCTTTAGTTTGCTCTTCTTTTTGAGGTTGAGTGCCGGCATTAATCACTTCAAATCCGCTGTTAGCCTCAATGGTGAGGGTGGTGAATGGGAGACTGGCAATTTGATTTAAATGGGTAGCCCAATTTTTGCTATCGGAAAAATTGCTTGAAGAAAGTTCTAAAATTGCTAGGTTAGAGCTAGCCGATTCGCTTTGGACTATATCGAGTTCCGATAATTTTTCGGTTGCATTGTTAATCACCTTAACGGTTGCAATAAGCCGTGCGTTATCAATAGCTTGGTTTAGTAGTGAGTATATGGTATCGGTTTTTGCTGTATTGTAATTAATAACCAATAGGCGAATATTTGCACCTCGCCAATATCCATCGGTGGATATGTACTTAAGGAGCGATAGGCCAAAGTTGAGATTTCCGCTATTGCCATTCCACCATAAATCTATGGATTTTGTTTTCTGTTGGTTGGGATTATTAACCTTATTGTAGATTGCAATATTGTAATCGAGTTTATTTATGGTTTTAATGGCGCCTAAAAATCCGGGTATTTTTTTCTCATGCTTTGGTAATCCTAGTAGAACGGTATTGGGTTCAAATCCTGTAAAACCGTAAACCCTGGCAATCATCTCAATACCCTCGTAAATATTTTTACAAACATGCTTACGGGTAATTATCTTTTTACCGTTTTCGTCAACTTCTATTGAAGGTTTTGCTGTCTTTTCGAAAAGGGCATCATCGCTTTTGTCCTCAATAAGTTCAAAATTCGTAAAAACACCCTGTTTACCAACAAGCGTTCGTCCCATCTCAATAAGGTGGGGGCGGGTAGTGGCTCTACCGCTAAAAAGGATGATGTTTGGGCGCCAATTACGTTGGTTCCGTTGCTCCTCCGATACTGATAGTTTGAGTAGTCCATACTTAACCAACGATGACCAGAAACCTCCCCAAGTATCGCCGCTTTGCAGACGGAGCTCTTTACGCTTTAGGAATAGGAATATGGCACCCAGTATAATTGTGGCTCCAATCATTGCAGCAAGGTCGAGCTGAATCATAATCACAAAGCATGCAATGGAACCAATAATGCTAATCCATGCTGGAATTCGGAACGAGGGCCTAAAATCCGTCCCTGCCCAGTTTTCAAGGGCACAGGTAAGATTTAAAAATCCGTAGGTAATGATAAAGAAGGTAGATACTACACGGGCAATGACGTTTAACTCGCCAATCATGATACCTGCAAAGGCAATGACGAATGTTAGTAAAAGTGCGTTTCGGGGTTCGTTTCCGGCACCAACACCTTTGGCAAATATTTTTGGGGTAATCCTATCCATTGCAGTTGCCTGCAGAATTCGGGGCGCACCCAACAAACCGCCAAAGGCTGATGAAAGGGTTGCTCCCCATATTCCAGCAATTACCAAAGGAGAGTAAAGCGAGATGTTCAGCAGTACAGAGGAGTCGTTAAGTAAGGCGTCGCGCTCAACGGTATATGAGAAGAAGAATATGAGCCCGATGTAAACTACAAAACCTACTAAAATAGCTGAGATGGTTCCTCTGGGGATGGCTTTTTTAGGGTCAGCCAAATCGCCCGACATGGACACCCCTGCTTCGAACCCTTGTACTGCTGGGAAGAAAATGGCGAATAGCGCAATCCATGGGAGCGAGTTTACAGCAGAACCGCTGAGCGGTGTTTTGGGGACAAACTCGTGTTTCCCTAGCAGAATTGATGCGATGGAGAGCACCATGATGCCCAGAATTAAAAACTGTGTTTTAAGCGCCAAATTGGTGCTTATGAAAGATACAATAGTTACCACTAAAAGTGTTATTGCTCCCGTTAACCTGATGGTATTTAGTGTTATCTCTAGTCCAAACGCCGTAAGAAGTGTTTCAGAAAAGCCGATAATATAGAGGCTTATGCTAAACGATAAGCCAACAAAAAGTGCCAAACCCAGAGTTCCTCCAATGGGTAGTCCTAAACTTCTGGAAATCATGTAGTAAGTTCCGCCTGTTTCAACCTTCTTGTCGGTTGCAATACTTGCTACGCTTAGGCCTGTGGTTACCGAAATAATATGCGCTACCAGAATTATTCCCAGGGTAGCCCATAAGCCGGCTTGCCCTATAATCCAGGGTAGCCTGAGATACATAATAACTCCCAGTATGGTTAGAATTGAGGGGGTGAATACCCCTTTAAAAGCACCGTACTTATTGCCTTTAACTGCCATAGTTTTACTTTTTAAATGCTAACCAAATATAAGCAGAGATTAGCATATTTTGAAGGGTTTGGTCTAAAATATGGTGAATAAGTCTCTGTAATACAAGGAGAACTTTTATGGTTTACCCCTCTTGTAGCGACCAGTTTTTAAAAAGGGTTGAATTTGCTCATATCTTAAAGCAAATTCAACCCCTAGGTATCTTAATAAGAAAACTGAGAATTTTTGCCTTTACAGGGTCGAATCTGTTTTGCTTATTTTCCGTGTTATTAATCTCCAGTATTGCATCCTGCCAGAAGCAAACGAGTCGTATCGTTCTGTTCCCTTTGCACCAGCAAATTCCAAGAATGATTTTTTAAGAAAACCGGGAATCTTTTTGTCGATAGTAGATTGCCTGCGCTCATGGTCACTATCAAGTGCTTTAACAACATTAGCTCCAATCTCTTGTTTCTCAATTATCTCAAAGCCACTGCTTAGTAGTTGTTCTTTAATCGATTCATATTCTCCAGCTTTTACCATATCAGCAAAACAGAAATGTCCGTTGGTTCTGAGTACGCGATGAACTTCCTCAAAGAAAACTTTCAAACTCTTATAGCATCGCGCCGATTCAACGTTAACCACCGCATCGAATGATTCGGCTGGGAATGGGGGCTTTTCGGCCACACCAGTCACAAACTTCAATCCATCAACAGTATGGTACTTGTTGCAGAATTTGATTACGCTGGGAGAGATATCGATTGCTGTATATGATTTTGGCTTGTAATATCGGGAAATGTACGATGCGCCACCACCACGACCCGATCCAATTTCGAGTATATCTTTGCCTTTTATTTCAACCTTATTTACAACATAATCGTAAAGTTGAATGCAGTATCTATCCGTTTCGTCTTTTTCATCAAGTATTAGTTTCGATTCACCATTTAGGCTTTGGTAGCCGTAATTCATAAATATGGCATCCTTATTTTTATCAAATTTAATGATAATATTATGCCATAATCGCCACATTGGTCTTCTGATGCTTGTAGGCATTTCACAGTATTTTTCAACAAGTTTCTGCATATAATTTTAGGTGTTAGATTTCTGCTAAATATAGGGGGTATTTGATGTTAAATAGCATATTTTGAGAGAAAAAAGCAAAATTTTATTGTTTTTGGGGTATTTAAATTGATTGTTCTTTTCGGTAATGTTGATAATGTAACGGGCTCCATGCGCTCATTGGTTTAAAATGTTTATCTTTCTCAACTATTTTAAATTATAGAAAGTTTCAATGGGCAAAAAATCTAAACCTTTCAAACCTTCGCTGTTTCTGGCGTTTATTCCAATCCTGTTTCTTATCTCTTTTTTGATTTTAAACGTTTATTTTTTCAAAGAGGACACCCTCTCCGGCGCAAACCAGATAGCCCTGCTTTTAGCTGCAACAGTTGGTGGTATTGTTGCGGTATCTCTTGGGCATAAATGGTTTGATGTGCGAAAGCAGGTAGTAAGGAGCATTAGCTCCGCAATGCCTTCAATAATTATTCTCTTGCTAATTGGTTCTTTGGCAGGCACATGGCTTTTAAGTGGTATTGTTCCGGCAATGATTTACTATGGGCTAAAATTACTACATCCCAGCATTTTTCTCTTAGTTACTGTTGTTATTTGCTCAATGGTTTCGCTTGCTACAGGGAGTTCTTGGTCAACCGTTGCTACCATTGGTGTTGCTCTTTTAGGCATTGGCAATGCCCTGGGCTTCGCCCCAGGAGTAGTTGCTGGGGCAATAATTTCGGGAGCATACTTTGGCGATAAAATGTCGCCACTTTCCGACACAACTAACCTTGCACCCGCAATGGCAGGCACAGACTTATTTACGCATATAAGGTATATGGTTTTTACCACTGCTCCGTCTATTATCATTACAATGATAATATTTTTTGTTATTGGATTAACCTACAAAACTTCAGGTGGACAGGCAAGTGTGGAGTCGACGCTAAGCGCAATTGAAAACTCATTTAACATAACACCTTGGTTGTTCCTTGTACCAGTAATTTTAGTTGTTGTAATAATTAAAAAGATGCCACCCTTGCCAGCACTTATGTTGGGCACACTTATGGGGGTGGTATTTGCCATAATTTTTCAACCTCAGGTGGTTGAGCAGGTTTCCCAAATTGATGGTAGCTACCTAAAATCATCGTATGTAGCCGCAATGCAGAGTATGTTTGGTGATATTGCGATTGTTACTGATGATGTTCAGGTTAATGAGTTGCTGAGCACCAGAGGAATGGCGGGGATGCTTAATACCATTTGGCTTATCCTTTCGGCAATGATTTTTGGTGGAGTGATGGAGGCTGGAGGATTACTTGTGCGCATTACCGAGAGTGTTATGTGGCTTGCCAAATCAACCGGTTCGCTGGTGGCCACAACTGTTGGAACCTGTTTGTTTTTCAATATCACAGCCTCCGACCAGTACATAGCAATTGTTGTGCCCGGTAGGATGTTCTCAAAAATCTATCGCGACAGAGGACTTAAGCCAGAAGTTTTAAGCAGAGCTTTAGAGGATTCAGGAACGGTTACTTCCGTTTTAGTGCCTTGGAATAC
>CALGIR010000309.1 GCA_937915475.1 uncultured Bacteroidales bacterium | reverse complement strand
TATAGTATACTACCCTTCCTGTTCCTGTTGCTCTCTGCTAAAAGCTGGGGTAATCTACCATATAATATATTTTCAGATTATACACCATCTTTTTTACAGCAGTCTGATACTATTTCAGGTAGCACTGTTGTGAAAGATTCTCTATTATATGGTAGTGGGGAAAATGCGAGTTTATCAGCTGGTGCACTAAATAATGGCGATTTACTAAGTAATAAAGGTGTATTTGGTTTGCCAGATCAAGTCGCAACTCGATCAGCTGTTGATTTAATCCGTCCATTTGCTGATAGTACAAGGTTTTTTTCATGGAAATTCAATAATATTTACTTGACCAACGATACTACCACCATAGATACTCTTTTCAGGTTTAGGCATCTAGTATATCCTCAGCAGAAGCATTTTGAAACATATACCTATACAGGGAACCTTGGTGGTCCTGTTCAGTATGATCACTTCTTTACAAGGAATGAATCCTATGATTTTTTATTTTCACGTTACTATGACCTATACTCTAACCATATTTCCCAAACGGAACAATATAATGTCAGATCGCCTTTTACTAGACTTTCTTATTCTACAGGAGGCTCTAATAGCGAGGCAGAGCAAGTTGTAAATGTTTTGCAAACGCAAAACATAGGAAAATACTTTAATTTTGGAGCATACTATAATTTTTATGGTACAAAAGGACAATATAAAAATCAGGAAACTAGAAACAATATAATATCCTTGTTTGCAAACTATTATAAGGGAAATATATCAGGACAATTTGCACTAGCCAATAAAGTATATAAGAATGAAGAAAATGGGGGTGTTACCGACTCCAAATTTATTACGGATACTATAGTTGAACTTGTACCATTTAGATTGACTACAGCCTCTAGTGCGCTCAGGAACTTCTCATTCTCAGCAAATATTGGTTATACCATTCTTAATGTTAACAAAAGAACAAAGTCAAATGATGGTTCAACTCTCGATAATTTTATTCCTCTTGTAACTACACGGTTTTTGCTTGATTATAGTAAACAGTCAAGGCTTTATTCTGACCCCAAACCTGACTCCTCGTTTTACAGTAAATTTTATATATCCCCTAATTTAACGAGAGATTCTGTAGCCAAGCAGATTTTGGATGCTAAACTAATGTTAGAAATTGCCCAATTTGCAAAAATACCTGGTATGCCCGGCATCAGGGGTTGGATTGGTTATAACCATTTCAATTATCATGTATTTTTACCGCAAAACTTTTTATACCCCACAAAAAATTTTAAAGAAGCTTCGGCACATGTTGGGGTATCTGCTTTTAGCGATAGCCCTTTTGTGGGCTATAGGGGTGCTTTAAAGTGGTTCTTTAAAGGGTATAGGGCTGATGATAAGGAGATAGATGGAGAAATTTGGCTTTCGCCGTGGAAAGATATGAGTATGCCTCGACTTAAGGGTACACTGAAAGTAAGAGAGAGTACACCTGATATTTTTGTCAATACTTACTTTTCAAATCATGCGCAGTGGAACAACTCATTTGTAAAAGAAAAAAGATTTATGCTACAAGGTGCTTTGGAAGCAAAGCGCTGGGAAGCAGAAGTGGGCTATAATTTAATTCATATTAAGGATTTTATTTTCTTTAATGAGAATGCTTTACCTGACCAAACAGGTGATATTACTATTACCTCATTTTATGCACAAAAGAATATCAAAGTATTAAACGGACTTAACATATTTAATAGGGTAGTATGGCAGGCTAATACAAATAGCAATTCGTTGAGCATACCTAGTTTAATGCTTTTTTCTTCCGTATATTATGAAAGAGTTATTGTGAAAAATGCCCTAAAAGGACAATTAGGCTTTAATGTTTACTATCGAACAAAATTTTATGCCGATGCCTATAGTCCGAGTATAGCACAGTTCTACAATCAAAAGATTGAAAAAATAGGTGGATATCCTTTTGTAGACGCCTTTTTGAACTTTAAATGGAAAAAAGCGTTTATATACCTAAAGTATGAGCATGTAAACCAGGGTTTCCCTAATAATGAATACTTTGCAACATATTTATACCCTTATAACTCCAGGATTTTCAAGTTTGGCGTTTCGTGGACATTTTATGATTAGTCGTCAAATTTACCTTTCAGTTTAATCAAATTTACCTTTCAGTTTAATCAAATTTACCTTACTTTTACTTCTTGAATTTTTATAATTAATTAGTTATGAAATTGTTTAGATCATTAAATGTAAAGTCAATGTCCTTGTTATTGCTCGTTTTTTTATCGGGTTGTGATATGGGAGTTAATTCAAAAAAAATAACTTCAATTAAGAGTGTACGTGATATTGAAGATATAAAAAGGATTGGGGTATTAACAACTGTCACCGATTTCAATTCTACTAACTATTTTATTTATAAGGGTGAGCCTATGGGCTATCAATTTGATATGCTTCAAGCATTTGCTCAGCATATAGGAGTTAAGTTGGAATTGATAGCTGAAAATAATCTTGACGAAGCCTTTCAGATGCTTGCAAATGGAGAAGTAGATATTTTTGCTAATAACCTTACCATTACTGCAAAGAGGAAAGAAAGTTTTTTATTTACACTTCCCCATAGTACAACGAGACAAGTTTTGGTTCAGAAAAAAGGAGTGGATTATAACCCAATTCGAAATCTTATAGACCTAGGCGATAAAATAGTGTATGTTCAGAAAGGGTCAGTATCAGTTCAAAGACTCAAGAACCTAGCTGAAGAGAATGGTACGCAAGTAATTGTAGTTGAAATGCCAAAGTATGAAGCCGATGAACTTATAGAGTTGGTGGCAAATGGTGAAATTGATTTCACGGTTTGTGATGAGGATGTTGCAAGAGTTAACTCTTTTTACTTTGATAATATTGACATTGATACCCCCGTTAGCTTTGACCAGAATTTAGCTTGGGCCGTTAATAAAAACTCTACAGGTTTGCAAGGCGCGCTGAACAAGTGGATTGAAAGTTTTGCTCAAACTGCTGAACATAGAATTATCAAGGGAAAATACTATGATAACCCATTTTGGGCACGTAGAGTGCTATCTGAAAATGTTAAGATTAAGATGGGGAATATCTCAATGTACGATCAAGGATTTAGGAATGCTAGTTCTAGTATAGACTGGGATTGGCGTTTATTTGCTTCCTTGGTGTATCAGGAGAGTAGGTTTAAACCCGATGCTCAATCGCACATGGGAGCCTATGGTTTAATGCAGTTTATGCCTGCAACATTTACTTTTTTTGGTGTTCTGCAAAAATCAGATCCAGAAACCCAGATTAGAGCAGGTGCCAGTTATCTGAAATGGCTTGAAAAGAGGTTTGATAGTATACCCGATCCTGAGCAAAGAATTAAGTTTATACTTGCTTCATACAATGCGGGTCTAGGTCATGTTATTGATGCAAGAAATTTGGCTAAAAAGCACGGAAAGAATCCGAATGTGTGGGACAACAATGTTGACTTTTTTATACTTAATAAGTCAAATCCCGATTATTACTGCGACTCAACCGTAAAATACGGGTATTTTAAGGGCGACGAAACATATAATTATGTTAGCCAGATAATGCAGCGATATAAGCACTATCAGAACATCTTACCAGATTAGCGTTAGCCTAGTACAATTCGGTTAATTCTGAGATAATCATTGCGGTAGCGCCCCATATCATCTCTTTTTCTGCATCAAAGTAAGGTGCTGTAATCAATCGTCCATGGCTGTCAATTGTTTTTACTGATAAGCAAGCCTTGTCTTTCAAGTGCCTAAGGCTTGGGGATATTATGTATTCAACTTCTTGGAGGTTTAACAGGAGGTCTTTTGGTTCAGGCATAAGTCCAACTACAGGAAGGACTAACATGTTACTTACAGAAATATAAAGAGGGGTTAATTTGCCTATTATTTTAACGTTTTGAGGTGTAATTCCCACTTCTTCTTGGGCTTCGCGAAGTGCTGTTTCCACAAGGTCCAAATCTTCCTCTTCATACTTACCCCCAGGGAAACTAACCTGCCCACTGTGCACACCATCGTATACAGCCCTTTTTATGAGAATAGTATGCGCATTATGGTTTTTGGGATAAATACCAATTAATACTGCACTTTGTTTAGCGGTTTTACTTGGTGTTAAAGGGAACTCTGCCCCATCACTTAGTAGCGGAGCCATCCTGAGTTGAGCAGTTAAACCAGGTAACTTTTTTGTAATATTCTGCTGAATTCTTTTTACGGTTCTTTTGTAATCGCCCATTAAAATATAAACAATATTATTGCGGTTATTATAGCATATTGTTTTATGCTGGTTAATTAAATCTTAGAATGCCACAAAGGTGTATAAAATAGCCATTATATGGTTTGTTGGGTGTTGTTTCGCTAATGATAGGTTTAAGCCAAGTTAATGTATGTTGCTTTTTTTTGAAATTGCAACTATGCAGCTACAATTGAGTTGAACTGTACTAATATAGCTTGTTTGACGGTAATTCAAAAAAACAAACAGTAATTTTTGGCAGATTAAATACAGGACTAAGTTTGAAGTGCCACAGGGTAAACGGATACTTTTTGAATAAAGTTCTTTTGTTAGAAGTATGAAATGATTATAAAATTTTTTTATCTACTCAAACTTAATCGTTTTGTCAGGGCTAATACGTGATACAACCATAGACGGGATTAGTAGCATACTAATGGTTACAATGAATGTTCCAATGTTTATTATAACAATATGAAGAGCATCAATGTTTATTGGAACGGTTGAAAGGTAGTAATTTGCCTCATCGAGTTTAAAAATACCAGAGTAATGCTGTAATAGGCAAAGACCAATCCCAATTATGTTTCCCCAAAGCAGTCCTCTGGCAATGATATGCCCAGATTGAATTATAAAGATATTTCGGATAAGTCGATTTTCAGCACCTAGAGCCTTTAAAATACCAATCATATGGGTTCGTTCAAGGATAATGATTAACAAGCCTGATATCATGTTTATGCCGGCAACTGCAACCATTAGTACTAGGAGGATAATTACGTTTAAGTCTTGAATTCCGAGCCAGTCGAAGATTTGTGGATATTTTTCGATAATGCTTTGCACCCTTAATCTGGATCCATCATCAAGGAATTGAAAAGCAACAATATCTTCTACCCTAAATGTTAAGTCCTGAATTTTTTTAAAATCCTTTATAAGGATTTCAAGACCAGTAACTTGGTTAGGATCCCATCCGTTAAGTTGTTGGATATGCCTTAGGTCACAAATAAGGAAGAGTCTGTCGAACTCAGCCATTTGTGAATCATATATGCCCTCAACTGTAAAACGCCTAAAGCGAGGGGGTTCCTGAACAAAAAACATGTCAAACTTGTCGCCTACATTCAGTGATAGTAGAAGTGATAAGGTTTTTGAAATTACAACATTGTTGGATGTGGTTGAATCGTTTATAGATAGAACATTACCTTGCTTAAGGTTTTTTTGGAAGAAACTCCAATCGAAATTCTCTGTAATTCCTTTGAGTACAACTCCTTGTATGTCGGTATCAGTTTTTATTATACCAGGTTTTACAGCAAATGGTTGAATGTGTTTTATCCCATCAATTGAAAGCAATTCGGGAATGAATTCTTGGTTACTGTTAATTGGCGTGGTTTCAAACGACATGTTACGATCGAAATTGATAATTTGGATATGGCTGCCAAAGCCGATTGTTTTTTCCGATATCTCGCTTTTAAACCCTGTAATAATAGCAACGGCAATAATCATAACCCCAAGGCTAAGGGCAACAGCGATAGTAGCAATCCTAATAAACGGTCGCGAAAGATTCCCTTTAGCTTCTTCCCGATTGGTTAATCTGTTTGCTATAAAATTTTCTGTTTTCAAAAATTGTCGATTGAAGTGAAGTATGGCAAATTTATGAATAATGATCTATTTAGGAGGTAGAATAGTGTTTGTTTAGTTTATTTCCTTCCGAAATCGGCAGGGATTTCACCCCATATTTTTGTTTCCCATTTAAGAAGTTGGTTTCTCCATGTGTTTTCCTTAACCCATTTCTCTGCTCGTTCTAATAAATCAAATAGTATTTCGTTTCGAGGTGTTCTTTTTAATGTTGTATTGGCACGTTTTTTCCGAATCCAGCTAATGGCTGTTTTCGAGTCGGTGTAAATAGGAAGGTCACTATTTTTTTTCTTTAAATAGGCTAGTCCGTGAACTATGGCAAGGAACTCGCCCACATTGTTAGTCCCATCAAAATAGGGTCCTTGCCTAAATATCTCTGTTGCAGTCTGGGCATCAACGCCTCTATATTCCATGTCGCCAGTTACTGTGTTGCAAGCAGCGTCAACTGCCAGTGAGGGGAAAACAGGTTTAGGCTGATTCTCTTTAAGCCCTTCTAACTGTATGGATGGGGTAGCGGTTTTACCAATATAATCTTTGTGGTTTCCCGCAAAGGCCTGTTCGGCAGCGTGTTTGCTTGGGAAGGATTTATACTTGGCGTTTGGATAATTCTTTATGCTTTTCTTGCATTCGCTCCAATTATCAAAAACACCAGTTTTTTGTCCGTCCCAAACTACATAATACTTTTTTTTTGCCATTCGTGCTGAAATTCTTATTCTTTAGTTGCAACCATTCTTATAACCATTGCCTTTCCTTTGTGGTGTGCCCCTTCGTTTAGGTAAACTTCTTGCGTTTCAATGCTAACAATGTTTAGCATGTTAAAATAGGTTTTTAATTCGTTGGGAGCAACAAAGTAGTCTGGGTTTTTAGGACCACCCGAGTTGCGCAAAATCTGTTCGGGATGGAACGTTTCCATAATTAGCGTGCCTTTAGGAGCAAGTAGTTGAGCTATTTTAATGGCAAATGTTTGCTTTAATTTTTTTGGTAGATGTAAGTATATTAGTCCTATTGCATTAAATTGTTCATCAAAGTTAAGTTCTAGAATGTTTCCCACTCTATAGTTAACCTCAACATTGTGCGCGAAAAAAAGTTTCATCGCTTTTTCCTTGCCCACTTGACTAATATCAACAGCGGTAACTTCCCATTTATTTATGGCAGCCCATACCGCATTTCTTCCTTCTCCCTCGCCCGGCAGTAAAAGCCGACCCGTAGCAAGTTTTGACAATTCTTGTTTAAGGAATTTGTTAGGCTCTGTTCCGTATACGTAATCGGGGCTAGAGTATCTTTTGTTCCACTCAGTGCTCTTTGACATTATTCAATAGGTTGAAAATCGGGATATATAAGGTATTTTTTTCTGATTGGCATAAATTCATCAATATCAGACTGCCATGCTTTCTTGATTTTTTGCTCACTATCGCCGTTCTCTAAACTTGTTCTTAATTGTTTACTGCCAGCTAGGGTGTTAAAGTATGAATTAAAAAATTTACTTTTACTTGGAAATGATTGGTAGGCATACATCAGCCAGCTGAGGTTTATTTGGCGTAGTTCTGTAAAGTAGTGTGCGCTATAGAACTACGCCAAATAAACCTCAGCA
>CALGIR010000308.1 GCA_937915475.1 uncultured Bacteroidales bacterium | reverse complement strand
CAAGGCTTTCCTTTTCAACAACGCCAACCTTTAATCCTAGTTGACTTGCCCTAATTGCGGCAACATATCCACCTGGACCGCTACCTATAACAAGTATGTCAAAATTCATGGTAATTATATTTTTAATTATACAGACAAAGTTTTTCTTTTAACTTTAACAAAGATATAGCTTATAAGTTTAGCTATGGCAAACATGCCCACTAGGGCAATAATAATGGTTGCTCCCGATGGCACATTCATCCCAAACGACATGATAAGCCCAATAAGGGCTCCCACAAAACCAACCAAAATAGATATAATCATAATATGATTAAACTTTTTAGTGAAAATATTGGCTAACGTTGGAGGTATTGTTAGTAATGATATTAGAAGAATTATGCCCACCATCCTAATGCTTAGGACTATGGTTAGGGCAATAAACGCTTTTAGTATGTAAGAAAATGTTCTTACGGGTACGCCCTGAGTTTTTGCAAAACCCTCATCGAAAGCAAGGTAAAGTATTGCTCTATAGAACACGATAAAGAAAGCAACCATTACAATGTTTAATGCAAGCAGCATTAAAATATCCTGACTGGTTACGGTAAGAATTGATCCGAAAAGAAACGACATTAAATTTGGCGAGTAACCCGGAGTAAGATAGACAAAAAAAATACCCAGCGCCATGCCCACCGACCAAAGCATGCCAATGGCCGAATCTTCACGAACATCCATCTTCTGACTTAGAGCCTCTATCCCAAATGCAGATAAAACGGCAAACACAGCAGCTCCAAAAACAGGATTTAACCCAAAATAATAAGCAATACCTATCCCTCCAAATGAGGCATGGGTAATGCCCCCACTCAAGAAAACCAATCGGCGGGCTACAACGTACGAACCCATAAGCCCCGCAGCAACTGATATAAGCAGTGCAGCCCAAAATGCATTGGCAACAAATTGATACTGAAAAAGTGATGGTATTATGTTTTGCATCAATGGTTTTGTATTATTTACTACTAACAGTAAAAACTATTTACTATGATCAACCAAAACGGTGTGTGGAACAGGACCGTGAGCAATTATCTGAATTGGGCAATCGTATGAAGCCAACTGCTCCGAGGTAATCATATTCGACCTATGATAATGCAAATGCCGGTTAACACATGCTATGGTTTTAACATGAGATGTTATGGTTCCCAAATCGTGTGACACCATTATAATGGCCATCTCCTTGTTCAAATCCTTTAGCAACTCATACAGTTCTTTTTCAAAACTATTATCAACATAGGTATTGGGCTCATCGAGAATAAGTAAGCGAGGATGAGCAATTAGCGCTCTACCCAAAAACACTCGTTGCATCTGACCGCCCGATAGTTCCCCAATAGCCTTTTGGCTAATATGCTCAACGCCAACTCGGGTGAGCATATCCATTGCCAAGCGCTTATCGTTGGAGTTATACCTGCCCGATAAACCCTTTCGCCCCATTAATCCTGATAGTACCACATCGAGCACAGTAATTGGAAAACGCTTATCAATACTTGCCACCTGGGGTAAATACCCGAAAAGCGTTTCGTTTGGAGCAAGCGGATAGTACTTTACCTCTCCCTTAAAGGGTTTTAAATCACCTAGCATCAACTTTAAGAGAGTGGTCTTACCTCCCCCGTTAGGTCCAATAACACCTATAAAATCATTATCAACAACCTCAAGGTTAACATCCTTAAGCACTGTGGTATGGTTGTAGCCAACAGATGCCGAAACAATCTCAAGTATTTTTGCCATTTGTTTACTACTTTTCAATTGCTTTTTTAATACGATTTGTAATGCTGTACATATTATTTAACCAATCGGCCTCCAAAGGATCAATAACAACCACCTCGCCCTTAATATCGGCAGCAGCAGTTTGGGCAATATTTATATCAAACTCCCTTTGAATAAAAATTGTTCGCATCCCTTCAGCATTGGCTTGCTTCATTATGCTTTTAAGATGCTTTGCTGATGGCGATTTACCCTCCTCTTCAAAAGAGACCTGCACCAAACCATAATCCCTTGCAAAGTAACTCAACGCTGGATGAAAAATAAAGAATTTTGCTCCCTCAAAACCTGCAAACGACTTTTGTATGTGCATATCAAGCAATTCAATATCCCTAATAAACAAGTTGGCGTTGGTTTTAAATGTTTCAGCGTAATCAGGAAACTCGTTGGATAGAGCAAGAACAATATCGCCAACCATTGTTTGAACCTCCGAAGGCGATGTCCATACGTGTGGGTCGTAGCCATGATTATGGGCATGCCCATTGTGCAAATGATTATGGTCTCCCTCAATTAGGTTCAAACTTACCGAATGGACAACGACCTTAACGTTGGGATTTTGCTCTGTAATATTCTTTAGGGTTGTTTTCTCAAAATTGAGTAAACCAAGTGAGAAGTATACCTTTGCCTTGCTAAAGGCCATTAGCTGCAAGGGTGTTGGCTCATAGGTTTCTGGACTTGACCCAGGAGGAACCATCACCTCAACGTGTAAAAGCGTATCGGCTATGCGCTCAATAAAATACTTTTGGGGTAAAATACTTACAATAACCGAAGGTTTATTTTGCTCACCCTTCTCGCTAACACACGAGAATATGGCAAAAGATAAAATTAACGCTAATAGAATGTTTTTTTTCATAGTCATGTTTTACAGGAGGATTCCAAAGTCAAAATTATCTAAAAAAATTAAAACATAAAATTTGCTAAAAAGTTTAAGAGTGGAAGTAGCTGACTAGAAGAAGCAAACATTTTAAAAAAACTTTGTTTTAATGTTAAAAAAGACTGGAATACAATATGTTATACCATTACCTAAGAGTACTCTTCAAGTATATTGGCATATTAAAAAAGGCTTAAAACTAATAACAGAGCAAAATTTATGCTTAACCAAATGTATCTTGTGCTATTTTTCTCTTTCTTTGGATAAAATTTAAACTTATATGCTACGTAAGGTACTCATAATCTTTTTAACATTTGTCCATTTAACTTCAACTGGCCAGGGAATATCCAGTGAAACGGATAGTCTTATTACAGTTTTAGAAACAGTTAAAGGTATTGATAAGTTCGCTATCCTTATTGAACTTAGCGATATAACAATTTACGAAGAGGAAGGGATTGGCTATGCAACAAGAGCCTATGAACTTGCAAAAAATTTAAAAGACAAAAAAGCTACGGTTGAAGCACTTAACGCCATTGGCAAATTCTATATTATACATTTTGAGGAGGTTAAATCATTGGAGTATTTTTTTGAGGCATTAAAACTATCCAAACAAATACAGGATGATGATTTAACTGGGAAAATCCAACGAAATATCGGACAGGCCTACTACTGGCTTGACTCCCTCGAAAAATCAACCCAATACACCAAAGAGGTTCTTGAATTATCCAGAAAAACAAACAACAGGCTAAACGAAGCCGATGCGCTAATCGACCTTGGGATGTTGGCTCAAAGGAAAGGAAAAACTGACTCTGCACTGGTATTTATGAATGCAGCGCTAAAGATTAGGTATGAGGAAAATGCTACGCTTGAGGTTGCCTTGGCATACGCCCGAATTGGAAGGCTTTATTTTGATATTGGCGATTTTCAGAACTCAATAAAAAATCATCAGAAAGAGATTGAAATTAAAGAATCTCTCAACGATTTGTCTGGACTTGCAATTGCCTACTATAACCTGGGTAGGATTCATCGCACAATAGGGAACTACCAACTTGCACTTGAACAATACCAGAAAAGTTTATCCACCTTTGAAAGACTTAACAATCGAACATACGCAGCTAGAGTTTCAAGTGAAATTGGTTTAGTATACGGAAGCCTCGAAAGAAGTACGCTGGCAGTTAAAGACAATGAAATTAACTATAATAAAGCACTCGAGTTTCATCGGGCAGCTTTAAAAATTCATAAGGAAGAGGAAAACCTTCCGCTAATTGCAGAATCTTTAAATAATATAGCAAATAGTTACTCACGCCTTGCTATCAATGAGTTTGTATCTAAATACGGAGAATTTTGGGAAGATTCGCTTCACAAACTACCTGCAAATGAAATACTTGCCAAATTCAGCAACGCCTTTGAATACTATAATGAGGCTCTTGCAATTTTCGAAAAAACGGAAGAAACAAGTGAGATTGTCAATGTAAACAATAACCTTGGCAGCCACTATATCTATACTCGTAACTGGCAAAAATCAAGGCAAAAACTCAATAAAGCACTGACTCTGGCCCGCCAAATTAATAGTCAGCAAGAAATAGCGCTAGCCCTTTTCAATTTCGGAGAGCTCTTTTTCAGACAAAACAATCTTGAGTATGCAGAACAATACCTAATCCAAAGCCTAAATATTACCAAAGAATTGGGTGTAAAGAATGCTGTAATGCATACCCATCAAAGGCTTGCAAAGGTTTACGAGCAAAAAGGTAACCTCCCAAAAGCATTAAGCCACCACAAAAGTTTTAATTTAATTAAGGATGAACTCTTCTCGGAGCAAAGCCAGAAGATAATCACCGAGATGCAAACCAAGTACGAGACCGAGAAGAAGGAGCAGGAGTTGATGCTAATGCGGAATCAGGATGAACTTCAAAAATCGGTTATACAGCGCCAAAGGCTTACCCTTGCCATTACGATAGGAGGTTTAATTGTAATACTAGTCTTTGCTGTGCTGCTAATCAACATGGTTCGGCAGAAACAAAACGCCAATAGAATTCTCAAAGAAAAAAACAAGCTAATCTCTCACCAAAAACAAGAGATTACCGATAGTATTCAATATGCTAGTAGGATTCAAAATGCTATTCTACCCCCACCAAACGTGCTTAAAGAAACATTAAAAGAGCACTTTGTGCTATTCTTACCCCGCGATATTGTTAGCGGAGACTTCTACTGGTTCACAAAACGGCAAAACAAAATGATTCTTGTTGCTGCCGATTGCACAGGGCATGGCGTTCCTGGTGCATTTATGAGCATGCTTGGAATATCATCCCTTTACGAAATAGTGAACAAAGAAGGAACTATGCAACCTGCACAAATCCTTAATTTGCTTAGAGACTTTGTTAAACAAACCCTTTCGCAAACAGGGAAGCAGGATGAGCAAAAAGACGGAATGGACATCTCGCTTTGCATGCTCGATACCGAAAACATGAAACTTGAATGGGCTGGCGCATACAATCCGCTGTTGCTTATTCGAAATAGGGAAATTATTGAATACAAGGCCGATAAAATGCCAGTGGGTATCCATATCACCGATCACAAACCATTCACAAACCATGTGATTGACATTAAACCCGACGATAGGTTCTACATGTACTCCGATGGCTTTCCCGATCAGTTTGGAGGCAAGGATGGTCGTAAATACATGAGCAAAAGGTTTAAGCAGTTCCTGCTCGAAATTCATCAGAAACCCATGGCCGAACAAAAAGAAATACTTCACCAAGAACATCTAAATTGGCGAGATGACTCTGAACAAATTGACGATATCGTGATTTTTGGAGTTCGAGTGTAATCGGCTATCGATATAAGGTGAGGTGAAAAAGAATTGAGATAAAATTCATACCTTTGCGCTTCAATTCTTTTGATCAATATGGAGCACAAAAACCAAACTAAATCTGCACTAAAAGTCAACCCTGGGGTTGAACAACCACCTACTATAAACAAGAATATTATTGCTAAGATAAAATCACGTAAAAGGGAAGCTTACACCCCTGATTATTACGTTGAGGGAATACTGAAGCAGAACACCACAATTCTTAGCCAAGCCATAACCCTTATTGAGAGTTCGCTAACCTCCCACCACGAGATTGGCCAAAAGGTTATCGAACAATGTCTTCCCCATGCCGGAAACTCTATCCGAATAGGCATTACTGGAGTTCCTGGAGTTGGGAAAAGCACTTTTATTGAGGCACTTGGTGGAACAATTACACAAGCAGGAGGCAAGCTAGCCGTACTGGCCATTGACCCAAGCAGCGAGCGAAGCAAAGGGAGTATTCTTGGTGATAAAACCCGCATGGAGACCCTTTGTAACGACCCCAATGCCTTTATCCGACCTTCGCCCTCGGCAGGTTCTCTGGGAGGCGTAGCTCGCAAAACACGTGAAATTATTATTCTCTGTGAGGCAGCCGGCTACAATACCATATTTATTGAAACCGTAGGGGTTGGCCAAAGCGAAACGGCTGTACACTCAATGGTCGATTTTTTCCTTTTGCTTATGCTTGCTGGTGCAGGAGATGAACTACAGGGCATAAAAAGAGGAATTATGGAGATGGCCGATTTGATTGCTATCACCAAAGCCGATGGTGAAAATGTAAATAAGGCTAGAATAGCAAAAGTACAATACGAGAGTGCGCTACACCTATTTCCAGCTCCCGAATCGGGTTGGTTACCAAGGGTTCGCACTTGCTCTTCCTATACTAAAGAAGGAATAGATGATATCTGGGAAGAGATACTAGACTTTGCAAAAACAACTAAGCAATCAGAATATTTACAAAACCATAGGCTTAACCAAGCTAAGTTTTGGATGTATCAAACCATCACAGAGAGCCTGAAGGACGATCTTTTTAATAATCCTACGGTGAAATCAGAAATTAAAAAAATTGAGGCAGAGCTGCTTGCCGACCGAATTAGCTCATTTGTAGCAGCAAAAAAAGTACTCGAATTCTATAAATCGCTTTAAACATTACCCGCTATTCACTGTTATCAAAACAAAAAAACATCAAACATGAAGAAACTAATCGTAATTATTGGCGTAGCCCTACTGGCCTCTTCTTGCACAACCAAAAGCTACAAAATTGACGGTAGCATCGAGAGCGCAACCGACCAAATGGTTTACCTTAAAAGCATGAAGGGAAACGAACTTGTGGCAAATGACTCGACTATGATGAAGTCAGGCAAGTTTGTATTTAAAGGAAGCGTTAGCGTACCCGATTTACATGCTATCGATTTTGGGCTAAAAGGTGATCGCATTATCTTTTTCCTTGAGAACTCGGAAATTCTAATTACCGGCAATGCCGAAAACATAATGGCAAGCGATATTAGTGGTTCTAAAACTCACGACCTGCTTCTCGAATTCAACCTCCTGCAAGAAGAACTTGCAAAACCCCTTATGGAGATTCAGTATGCATTCCAGAATGCCTCAATGGACGGATCGCTTACCCCTGAAATGGAAGAGCAACTCAGAAATGAGTTTATGGCCGAAAACGATAAACTTACTGTTTCTGTAGTTGACTTCGTTAAGAAAAACGGAAGTTCTGTTGTTTCTGCATACATTACGCTAACTCAGCTTGCTAACCAGATTAGCTTTGAAGAATTGGAAAGCATTGTAACCGGCTTTAGCAGCAGTATAGCAGAATCACCCTTTGTAATTGCCCTTAATGAGAAGCTCGAAAAAGAGAGAAAAACTGCTACAGGGCAAAATTTTATGGATTTTTCTCATCCTGATAAGGATGGAAATATGGTTGCCTTTTCATCGGTTACCGGAGAGAACTACGTGCTACTCGATTTTTGGGCTGGCTGGTGTGCTCCTTGCCGAAAAGAAAACCCAAACCTTGTAAGACTTTACACTGCGTATAGCGCAAAAGGCTTTGATATATTTGGTGTTTCACTTGATAGAGACAGAAACGAATGGCTTGATGCCATTGAAAAAGACGGTCTAACCTGGACCAATGTTTCAGATATTACGGGTTGGGAAAACCCAATCGCAAAAATATACGGGGTTCAATCAATCCCCACAAATCTTCTGATTTCTCCTGAAGGAAAAATTATTGCAAAAAACCTAAGAGGCGAAGAATTGGCAGAAAAACTAGCCGAACTTTTAGACTAGTATAGCCTAATATCTCAAATAAAAAAATGGGAGCGCTTGCTCCCATTTTTTATTTAATCTCTTGCTAGTTTACCCCATTGACACCTCAAATAGCTCAACGGCTTTTTGGAGCGCAGCAGCAATACCGTTAGCGTTTTTACCTCCTGCTGTAGCATAAAAAGGTTGACCTCCTCCGCCTCCCTGAATCTCTTTAGCTGCCTCGCGAACAATTGTCGAAGCATTAACCTTAC
>CALGIR010000307.1 GCA_937915475.1 uncultured Bacteroidales bacterium | reverse complement strand
CAAAGGAAAACTCCCTTGGCCAACAGCTAAGGGGTTGATAACAAGCAGTTTTGGTGAACATAACCATCCAGTTCTTAAGGGTGTTAAAATTAAGAATAATGGAATAGACATAAGCACTGAAAAGAGTGCAACCGTAAGAAGCATATTTGAGGGTGAAGTTAAAAAGATAGTTACAATTCCTGGTTCAAATATTGCAATATTAATTCGGCATGGCGATTATTTAACAGTTTACTCTAACATTACCAAGGTAACCGTTAAAGCAGGAGATTTAGTTAAAGCATTACAACCTATTGGTCAGGCTTATACCGATCCATCCACTGAAAAGGGAATCTATAATCTTCAAATTTGGCACGAGAGTAATATTCAAAATCCTGTCCATTGGATACTACCTTAAAAAACATTGTATTCATTATTGAAACTTTATTTTAGTATTAAAGTATAAAAACTTGATCCCTAGAACTATAAATTAAATGAGAAAAGAGATTTCAATACAATCAAAGCTTGAAAATATTTCTTTTATCGAAAAGTTGGTAGATGAAGTATCAGAACAATGCACTCTTTCGTCTGATATATATGGTAAGGTGCTGATAGCCACCATTGAAGCAGTTAATAATGCCATTGTGCATGGCAACAAATCAGATATCCACAAGATGGTTAATGTATGTGTTCAAATATCCGATACATTAATTCATATTTATGTTAAAGATCAAGGTCCCGGTTTTAATTATGATGATGTCCCTGATCCAACAACTCCAGAAAATTTAGAGAATATCTCAGGGCGAGGGGTTTTCTTGATGAAAAACTTAGCCGATCAAATAATTTTTGATTGTAACGGCTCCCACGTAGAATTAATTTTTAAAATCAAATAATTCCACCCGTGGCTATTCATTTTTTTAACGATGATATAACATTTACCCTAAAATATAAGCGGTTATTAAAGGAATGGATTAATATAATAATTGAAAAACATAATTATATTGTAGGTGAGATAAATTTTATTTTCACTTCTGAAAGAAATATTTTATTAATTAATAAAACCTACCTTAACCATACTTACCTTACCGACATAATAACTTTTCCTTATACAACTGACAAAATTATCTCTTCAGATATCTATATTTGTATTCCGGTTGTGAGGTCGAATGCGCAGAAATATAAGCAAACCTTTTTCGATGAGTTGAACAGAATCATGATTCACGGTGTTTTACACCTACTCGGGTATAACGACTCTAACGAAGATGAAACAAAAGAAATGCGTAAAGCAGAGGACGGATGTCTTCTTGTATTAAAGGAAATGTACAATGCTAAATAATTTTGATGTAATCGTAGTAGGAGGTGGGCATGCTGGATGCGAGGCTGCCTCAGCTGCTTCAACTTTGGGTTCAACTGTGCTGTTAATATCCATGGATATTACTAAAATGGCACAAATGAGCTGCAATCCAGCCATGGGTGGAGTTGGTAAGGGGCAAATTTTGCGTGAAATTGATGCATTAGGAGGATATTCTGCAATTATTACAGATAAATCCTCCATTCAGTTCCGCATGCTAAACCGTTCAAAGGGTCCAGCAATGTGGAGTCCCCGAGCACAATGTGATAGGATGGTATTTTCTCAAGCATGGAGAGATACACTTGAAACCATTCCTAACCTATATTTATGGCAAGATAAAGTTGTTTCTATACTACATAAAGGAGATAAAGTTACTGGTGTTAAAACACAGATGGGCATCGAATTTCAATCTAAAGCAGTAATTTTAACCAACGGAACCTTTCTGTCTGGGCTTATTCATATTGGCAGTGTTAATTTTGGAGGAGGTAGAGTAGGAGAAACATCATCGGAAGGTATAACTAAACAGTTAGAAAATTTCGGGTTTCAATCTGGGCGGATGAAAACAGGAACTCCTGTAAGAATTGATGGACGAACTGTTGATTTTACTAATCTTATTGAACAAAAGGGTGAGGAGGGCGAAAACTATTTTTCATTTTTAACCAACCAAAGGAATAGTTTAAACCAAAGAAGCTGCTTTATTGCTGAAACCTCGAAGGAGGTTCATGATATATTGCGTACTGGTTTTGAATTTAGTCCTTTATTCCAGGGGGCAATCAAGGGCATTGGTCCCCGTAATTGTCCAAGTATTGAAGATAAGCTAAGAACCTTTGCCGATAAAAATAGCCACCAACTTTTTCTCGAACCTGAAGGAGAAAAAACATACGAAATGTACCTTAATGGTTTTAGTTCTTCATTACCCTCAGAAGTTCAATTTTCAGCATTAAAGTCCATTCCCGCTTTCCGAAATGCACACGTACTTCGCCCAGGTTATGCTATAGAGTATGATTTCTTTCCGCCTCTTCAGGTAAAACACACCTTAGAAACTAAAATTATTAATAACCTCTACTTCGCTGGGCAGATAAACGGAACAACTGGTTATGAGGAAGCTGCTGCCCAAGGTTTGATAGCAGGAATAAATGCTAACCATAAATTAGTAGGAAAAGATAGTTTTGTTTTAAAAAGAGATGAAGCATACATCGGAGTTTTAATTGATGATTTAGTAACCAAGGGAGTTGATGAACCTTACCGTATGTTTACTAGTAGGGCAGAGTATCGTATATTACTTCGACAAGATAATGCCGATGAACGACTTACGCCCATGGGGTTTAAACTTGGAATGGTATCCGAAGAAAGAATGCAATTACTTGAAGCAAAGTATACCAAAGTCCAGAAATTGAAGAGTCTTATTAAAACAACGAGTATCTCCCCCGAGGAAATTAATCCTCTCCTCAATTCACTTTCATCTAGTCCCATTAATCAAAAAAGAAAGTCTATTGATATTCTTCTCAGACCTGAGGTTGGATTAATTGGTCTTATCAATTCTAGCCCAATACTTAAAGAAAATTACGCCAAACTCAATATTTTAAAAAACGATATAGCAGATAGCGTTGAAATACACCTAAAGTATGAAGGTTATATTGAGAGAGAAAAGCAGATAGCTGACAAGATTAACAGACTCGAATATGTAAATATTCCTAATGACATTGACTACAATAAATTTAAGTCCATAAGCACCGAAGGTCGCCATAAACTACAGAAAATTAAGCCTATAAATATTGGTCAAGCAAGTAGGATACCAGGTGTCTCTCCAAGTGATATAAATGTACTCCTTGTTTTTTTAGGAAGATAATGTTCCACGTGGAACATTAATCTAGGACTTAATTAAGAATAAAGAGTTCCACGTGGAACAATGTAATTTCTAATCGCCAAAATCAATCAGCAATATTCATGAAAATAGACAGATATTCTGTTAAAGGAAATTTGGTTGACCCCATAGAAAGGGTTACAAGGAGCATTGTTATAGAGGTAGAAAATGGGGTTATTTCTCAAATTACCCAAATCAACTCATGCGGTGGTCCGTATATTCTTCCGGGATTTATTGATTCTCACATACACATTGAGAGTTCAATGCTTATTCCTAGCCGTTTTGCCGAAATGGCCGTTGTGCACGGAACGGTTGCCGTAGTAGCCGATCCCCATGAAGTAGCTAATGTTGCAGGTGTAGAAGGTATTCGGTTTATGCAAGCCAACGCAGATAAAGTGCCCCTAAAATTCTTCTTTGGTGTCCCTTCTTGTGTTCCAGCGTCGACACATGAAAAAAGTGGAGCAATCTTAGATTCTACATTAGTATCAAAACTTATTGCTGAACAGAACTTCTTTTTCCTAGCCGAAATGATGAATTTCCCTGGAGTGATAAATAACGATCCCGAAGTAATTGCAAAACTAAGTGCTACTAGAAAAACAGGAAAACCAATTGATGGCCACGTTCCTGGATTATCCAGCGAACTATTAACAAAGTATGTTCAATCGGGCATTACTACAGATCATGAATGTAGCACGATGGAAGAGGCTGAGGAAAAAATTAAATTGGGGATGAAGATATTAATAAGGGAGGGAAGCGCAGCTAAAAATTTCGAAAGTTTAGTTCCGCTCCTAAAAAAATACCCAAAACAAATAATGTTTTGTACCGATGATTGCCACCCCGATTATTTGTCAAGTGGTCATATTAACAAGATTGTTTCCCGTGCTATAGCAAAAGGGTACGATTTATATGACATCATTTATGCTGCTTGTATAACTCCAATTAAGCATTATAATTTACCTTTAGGTAGTTTACGGGTTGGCGACAAAGCCACTTTTATATTGCTTAATAATCTAACAGATTTTGAGGTTATAGAAACTCATATAGATGGCGAGAAGGTTTTTGCCAAAGGCAAGGTTTTGTTCGATCAACCTATCGAAGAAATTCAACCTTTCCCATTTCGAACTACCCACCATAAAGGCAGTTTAAAGGTCATATCATCAGCATTTAAACTTAATGTAATTGAAGCTTTAGATGGCGAATTACTTACTAATAGATTAATTATTGATTCGCCCGTTAATAAAGGCGAGGTTTTAAATACTGATACTGGAAAAGATCTTCTTAAAATAGTTCTACTCGACCGTTACAACAATACACCCCCAAAAGTTGCCTTTATTAAAGGCTTTGGTTTAAAGTATGGCGCACTTGCTGCTAGTATCGCACATGATAGTCACCACATAGTTTCTGTGGGTTGCGACGATGATAGTATTGACAACGCATTGGAGTGGGTAGTTAAAAATAGAGGAGGTTTGTGCTATTTTAATGCAGATAATGGCGATGGGATAGACCTCCCTTTTTTTGGTTTAATGACCCATGACGAAGGCAACAAGGTTAGTTTTAAGTACAATAGGCTCAATGCCAAAATACATCAAGCAGGATGCGTACTCAAAAGTCCGTTTATGACAGCCTCTTTTATGGCTTTAACAGTAATACCAAGCTTAAAGATTAATCATAACGGCCTTTTCGATAGTTTAAATTTCAAATCCCTTTCTCTATTTCAGTAATTCCCTATATTTGCCTTATCTATTAATTTTTGTGAGCAATATTCGCTCTAATATACATTAAAGGAATTATCATGTTAGTACCTTTTTTAATAGCTATGTTTTTGGCAATAAACATGGGAGGAAGTGGAACAGGACCCTCTTTTTCTGCAGCCTACGGCGCCAACGCCATACGTAAAAGCCTTATCCCTGGTCTGTTTGGTATAATGGTTTTTTTGGGAGCAGTAATTGCAGGTAAAGGAACAGCAAATACAGTAGGAACAGGGATTATCAATCCAAATCTAATAAACAATGTGGTTATATCTATTGTTCTTTTTTCTGTTGCTATTTCATTGCTTATTGCAAATTTAGTAGGCATTCCACAATCTACTAGCCAATCCACTATTTTTGCACTTGTGGCACCAGGCATCTACTTCAAGGATTTCAATCCAACAAAATTGTTTTATGATATAATACCTACTTGGGTAATACTTCCCATTATCTCTTTGTTACTATGCTTTATTATAGGAAAGTATATTTATAAACCTTTACGGAGAAGAGGTTATACAATCTCAAGCAAGGTAAATAATAGCTATGTCCTAAAGGGTCTTTTAGTATTAGTTTCGTTATATGTTGCTTTTTCCATTGGAGCAAATAATGTTGCAAATGCGGTTGGTCCCCTAACATCAATGACCATTAATGAAATGGGTTTAGACCCCGACGAGTCATATTGGTTTGTAACCATATTCTCGATCCTCATAATTGCACCGTGTTTTGGCATTGGCAGCTCAATATTTGGACATAAGATACTCCGAAATACAGGGAAGGAACTATTCCTTTTTGGACGCATAGAAGCTGTAATAATCGCTTTTGTATCCGGAACACTTTTGCTTTTAGCCTCTTTAATAAAAGGAATACCAACATCATTGGTTCAACTAAATGTGGGAGCCATACTTGGGATTGGTATAGCAAAATTAGGAATAAAAAATATTTTCAGAAAAACACAAGTCCGAAAGTTTTTCGCAATGTGGGCTATAGCGCCAATTATAGCTTTTTGTCTTTCGCTGCTATTAGTTTATATTGCAGACGTTATAGATTATTTGTAGTAATACTTCACATTCCATAATTATGACACCTGAAACTCTATCACAAATAGTTGATAGTCTTCCACATAACCCTGGAGTTTACCAGTTTTATAATCTTCATAATGAGATTTTATATATAGGTAAAGCGAAAGATCTAAGAAAAAGAGTTTCCTCCTATTTCAATCGAGTTAAAAATAATAATGCAAAACTTCGTATTTTAGTTTCTAAAATTCATGATATCAAGCACATTGTAGTTGATACCGAAAGTGATGCTTTATTACTTGAGAACAACCTGATCAAAAAGCATCAACCCAAATACAATGTACTTTTAAAGGACGACAAAACCTATCCGTGGATTTGCATTAAGAACGAACCTTTTCCGAGAGTATTTTCCACCCGAAGAGTTATAAACGACGGGAGCATGTATTTTGGCCCCTATACATCAGGTGTTGTGCTTAAAACAATACTCGATTTAATTAGATCTCTTTATCCGTTGCGTACCTGTTCACTAAATCTTACTCAAAAAAACATTGCTTCAGGAAAGTTTAATTCCTGTCTAGAATTTCAGATTGGTAATTGTAAAGCACCCTGTATAGGTAATCAGGGTGTAGAGGAATATAATAACAATATTAAGCAGATAGTTGATTTACTTAGGGGTAATATTCATTCTGTGAAGCGAGGAATGATAAAACAAATGAAAGAGTTTGCAAACGAATATCGTTTTGAAGAGGCTCAGGACTTAAAGGTAAAATTGGAAGCACTGGAGCATTATCAGGCAAAATCCAGTATTGTTAGTCAATCGGTAACCGATTTGGATGTGTTTTCTATTGCCAACGAAAAAAATTATGCGTGCGTCAACTATCTCAAAATAATAAAGGGTTCTGTAATACAGTCCCATAATATCGAATTAAAGAAAAGTCTTGACGAGTCAGAAGAGGAATTATTGGGCATTGCAATAGCCGAGATCCGTCAGCGCGTTAGTAGTAATGCCAAACAAATTGTTGTTCCAATTATACCCGAGTTTAATGTTCAAGGGGCAAGGTATATTGTTCCAGTTAGAGGAGACAAGCATAAACTCTTAATCCTCTCGTTGCGTAATGCGAAAGCCTACATTCATGCAAAAAAAATAAAGCAGGAAAAGCAAGATCCCAATATACGCCTAACTAGAAAGTTGGAAACCCTTAAAGCTGATTTTAAAACAAAGGAATTACCAAAGCATATTGAATGTTTTGATAACTCTAACACTCAGGGAACCAATCCTGTATCTGCTTGTGTGGTGTTTAAGAACACAAAACCAGCCAAAAAAGAGTATAGACTATTTAACATAAAAACAGTTCAGGGTCCTAATGACTATGCCTCTATGCAAGAGGCAGTTAGACGAAGATACAGTAGAGTTATAGCCCAGAATGAAGCTCTCCCACAACTTATTGTAATTGACGGTGGAAAGGGACAGTTAAGTGCTTCTTATGCTGTATTAAAAGAGTTGGGTATTGAACAAAATGTTCAGATTATAGGAATAGCTGAACGTTTGGAAGAGATATTTTTCTATGGCGATCCTGTACCATTGTACCTCGATAAAAATTCAGAATCGCTTAAAATCATACAACAAGCCCGAAATGAAGCTCATCGTTTTGGAATAACACACCATCGTAACCGCCGCTCAAAGAGTTTTTTGCAATCTGAACTAACCGATATTAAGGGAATTGGCAACGTTACCGCCCAAACTCTTTTAAAAAAATTCAAGAATATTGAGGCTATTGCTAATTCAAGCGCTGAAGAGCTTACAGCTGTTATTGGATCCTCTAAGGCTAAAATTGTAAGAGAGCATTTTCGTTTGCAAAGACCCAAAAGATGATTTGTTGCTCAGCCAAGTTTGAGGCTGATTACAAAGTAAAAGCCTTTTTCGCTTTTTTAGGAGTCTGTGTTTTCAAAAGACAGGGTATATGCTTGGTTTCGAGGGCTTTAAATAACTTACCGTCTGCTGGGTTCGCGTGATTCAGCCGCTAAACATAATACCTCTGATACCATAATTTTTGCAAAGCCACAGCTAAAAGAATTATAAGCTATTAACTGGTTTTAAGTCTATATTTACTACAAGTTTCTTCAAAATAGACAAATTCTTCCCTCACTACCTCCATGTCGGTAGTTGGGACTGCCGTTCTATTTTGAGAGAATTAAACTATAGTTATATACATAAATGTAGTCATTTATAAACGCATTGCTTTGTTATTCCTTGTGCTTTTGAAATCGCTTGTTCCTAACCTAGGATATATGCTGTTTTATTCACAAACAGTGTTTTTCGTAATAACCAATAGCTGTTAAGTTCTATCCGTTTTTACAATCGTGTAGAAAGATTAAATGAGTAGTGGTATTTTCTTGCTCATCAGTGTCTAGAAAAAAACATTTAGGAGGTTTTAACACTTTTTGAACGGTAAGAGTTTATATTTCGTCGGATAGCCCATATTTAAACACCTTCTAAGGTTTGTTGAACGAGTAATCTTATAAAATTACCTAGAAACACAATATATGACGAGATATAAGGAAGATTACTAACTACCATCATAAAGAGTATGGCAGATCAGAAAATTCTGACTCAATTTCCCACAAGATCAAGAAACTACCTAACACTCTGGCCACAATAAAAATGAGAACATTTTGCTAGGAGGATAACTTAGCGACAAATTTAATTCCTTATAATAATCAGCTAAAGCAGTTTCTCTAATTAAATTACTTTCCGTGGACAGCGAGGGTATTATTTAAATTTAGAACTGCAATGCTTGTCAATTTGCAAATATCCATTTTAAAAAGTAGATAAAAATTCAGTTGCCATTCTCTTTAAAAATAATTCGTTTGAAACAAAACTAAATTGATATCTATGAATTATTGGAGAATCATGAAGGTAGTTGGATAGGAGCCACAAAAAGATAAAATGGAATATCCAAATTCGTTGTTAACCGAAATGCAGGGAGTTTACTTTTTATAATTTAGGATACAGTTATTCATTATCACCAAGTTATAAACGAAATACTGAAGATAAACTAGTCTGCCACAAAGTGATGATATATATTATAAAATATTTAGCAACAGGTTAAAAATATAGGAAAATCAAAAATACATTCAATAAGTTTTTCTTTTTTCAAAATAATACCCTAGATTTATGGCCTACTAAAATCATTTTAAATTAACAACTATAAATAAAGTTTGCCTATGAGAACAGTCCTTTAAAGGAAATTACTACTCTAAACAAAACAAAACTATTAACTTAAAAACTCAATTTAACTATGAGAAAATTATTGACATTAACTCTCATCTTTGCTAGTATGTTTTTTGGGGTCAATGCACAAAAAAATGACCTTGAGAGAGAAAGAATGGAAAAACTCTCCCGAACGCAAGAGACTAGTGCTAAATTTTTAAAGGGTACACCCACTTCTGCCACTAGGGCAATTGAGTGTATGCCCGAAGCAACCTACAGCAATGTTCCCACGGATTTTACAACTGGTGTTACATCAAATACTGATGCGGGATACATTGTTGCACAAAAAGTTCAGGGGTTTGCGAACCCAGTAGGTGCCATTAGGTTCTTTGGTATTCAGGGTTTTTACTCTGGAGGATGGAACCCAATGAACGATGTGGATCCTTTCGAGTTCGAAATTAAGTTTTATCAGGATAATTCGGGTACACCAGGTACGCTAATTTCTACTGAAACCGTATCGTTAAACCATGTTAACACAGATGTGGCCTTTAATACTACTTTCAATATCTTTCATTGGGATTACGCCCCATCGTCACCTATTACTGGGCTTACAGAAACGTTTTGGGTTGGCATAGCCAATACCAATCCCAATGCTTGGTTTATGTGGCTCAATACTCCGAGTGGTCAGGGGAGCGGTTCACAGTATGAAATTGCTACCTCCACCTGGGAGGCTACCGACAATGCCTGTGGAATCTGTATCGTTCCTGTTCTAACAGAACCAGGTGCACCCGCTGCCCCAGCCGATCTGGTTGTTACCCCAGACCCAATGGGCGCTCTTGGTGCCACTATAGCCTGGACAAACCCAGCATTAACTTTTGCAGGCGACCCTCTTACCGAGCTAACGTCAGTTTCTCTTTGGGTTAACGACGAAGCAACAGCGGAGTACGAGAATAATACCCCCGTAATTGATGGACCTGAGACTTATGCTTACACAGCAACTACTCCTGGGTTACATACTTTTTCCGTTTACGGAATCAATACAGCTGGCGATGGCGCAGCAGAAAGCCAAACTGTTTGGTTAGGCAACGATGTTCCTGCAGCTCCAACCAATGTTGTTTTGGCAAAGGATGATATGGAAACTCAACTATCATGGGAAGCACCAACAGCTGGCCTTAATGGAGGATATTTCACCGAAACAGGTGTAACCTACAATGTTTTACGATATCCTGGTGCTGTTTTAGTTTCCGAAGATCAGGCAGGGTTAACTTTCACCGAAACTTTGGTAACACCAGGTTTTTATCACTATGAGGTTATCGCAAGCAATGCGGTTGGGATTGGCGGAAGCGCAACTTCAAATGACCTGCTTATTGGCAACTTCATTATTTATGAAATGTTCGATGGCGCTGAACTACCCGAAGGTTGGACAACAATGGGCTTAGGCTTAACTAACTGGAAGGCAGTAAATTCAAATAAAGCCGGTGGGGATGCCAACGAAATAGAATTAAGCTGGTTTCCTTCGTTTACTGGGGCATCCTATTTTGCTTCCCCCGTAATAAACACAACCACATATTATAGCCTAACACTGAACTATAAGGATTTGTTTGATGATTATAACACTAATCCAAAAACAATAGGTGTTAAAACTACAATTGATGGTGGCGCCACTTGGTTAGTGGTTCATGAAGAAGCTATGGCAAATGGTAATGTTAATATAGGACCAAGGGATACAGAGGTTGTTATAGACAATGAGCACGTTGGTAATCCAAATTTCCAGCTTGCCTTTTTCTATGACGGATATACATTTGATATAGATGGATGGTATATTGATAATGTAACCTTAACAGGCGTTCTAGCGGTTGGAGCCGATGTAACCTTTACCGTAAAGGAAGGTACCGAGCCTATCGAAGATGCAATTGTTGAGGTTAATTCTATGAAATATACAACCGATGCCAGTGGTACTGTAACAGCATTTGTTTTGGAAGGAACTGACATTCCATACACGGTAAACAAATTTGCGTATGCCGAGACAGCTGGAACGATAACGGTAGTAGATGGTATAGCTCAGGATGTAAACGTTGAGCTGGTTCCTGTGCCCACTTACAGCGTCACTTTCAATGTAATGAATGCCAACTCAAATCCTGTAAATGCACTTGTCGAGCTTCAAGAAGATGGCGTTACGGTTGCCAGTGGTACTGCAGCAGGAGGAACCATTACTTTCGCAGGGATTCCTAACGGCGACTATACCTATACTGTAACTATGCAAGGATACTCTCCAGCTAGCGGCAATGTTACAGTTACCGATGCGGACGTAACTGTACCCGATGTAGAACTAGCTATCGATCCTAATATTATTATTGGTACTGGTAACGTTACTGGTAAGCCCTATCCTGTAAATGCATTTTACGGATATTCATATACTCAGAGCATATATCTGAAATCGGAGATTGCGAACATGCCAATGACTATAACCCATGTTAAATACTACTTTAACGGAGCTTCATTGACAAACTCCAACGACTGGACCATTTATTTAGGTCATACCGACAAATCAGAATTTGCAAGCAAAACCGACTGGATTCCATTGGCAGAATTAACACAGGTGTACTCTGCTGAATTTACAAGTCCTACAGGTGCTGGATGGATTGAGTTTGAGATTGAAGATTTTGAGTATAACGGCATTGATAATTTAGTAATTGCTGTTGACGAGAATAAGCCTGCCTATAACTCATCTTCCGACAGGTTCTTGTGTACCGCTGTTACTGGAAATAGAAGTATTGCTGCTTATGCCGACTCAAATAATCCAGATCCGAGCAATCCTCCTTCAGCAAACGTAAGCGAGGCATTTATACCCAACACTATTTTAACTGCCTATCCTAAACCTGGCGCTAATGTTACTTTTACCGTGATAGACGGAGCCGACCCAATTGAAGGTGCCGTAGTTGTTGTTGAAACTAAAGCCTACACAACGCTTGCAGACGGTACTGCTACTGCATATGTTGGAGAGGGAACAGACATTCCTTATACGGTAAATAAATTTGGTTTTGCAGAATATGAAGGAACTATTACAGTTGTCAACGAAATTGATCAGGATGTTGATGTTACTCTGGTTGCATTACCAGCATATAGCGTAACGCTTAACATTAAAAACACCCTCAACGATCCTCTTGATGCTACTGTTACTCTTTATCTTGGTGACACTGAAATTGAAACAGGAACTGCCGTTGCTGGCGAGATAGTATTTGCCGACATCCCTGTGGGTAGCTATACCTTTGATGCTGCCTTTGAGGGTTATGTTGCTCAAACCGATCTACCTCTAGAGGTTGTTGATGCCCCTGTTAGTGAAACCATTACTCTATTAGAAGTTATGACAGAACCTTACGGTTTACTAATTGACATTGTTGGCTACGATGCTACATTCTCATGGAATAATTCTTTCGGATTCTCTGATGATTTTGAGAGTTACGATGATTTTGCATTAGAATTTAGCCCATGGACATTAATTGATGTTGACGGACTCGCAACTTTTGGTTTCTCTGGTATGACTTTCCCTAACAGTGGTTCGCCAATGGCAGGTATTATTTTCAATCCAACAGCAACAACTCCTGTCATGACATCTAGCCTTGCCCATTCGGGCGACAAGTATGTAGCAGTTTTCAATCCAGAATCAAGTGCACCATGTAATGACTGGATAATTGCTCCAAAAACTATAATTATGCCAAATGGTCAGGTATCATTCTGGGCAAGAGGCGGTAACGCATTGTATTCAGCAGAGAAATTCCAGGTAGCTGTTTCAACAACTGATGCTACACCTGCTTCATTTACAGCAATTTCGCCAGTTGTAACCTGCCCAGCAAACTCGGATACATGGGTTCAATACACTTATAGTTTAAGCGATTATGCTGGTCAAGAAGTTTATGTTGGTATTCATGTTACCTCAGCGGACCAATTCTACTTCTGTCTCGACGATTTCTCTATTAGCGCTGCAAAAGCTAGAGCACTTGTAGGGTATAACGTATATCTTAATGATTTAGAAGTTCCTGTTAATGCTGAACCTATTACAGAAACAAACTATTTATTCGAAGGTTTGACAGTTGGTATGCATACTGCAGGTGTTGAGGCGGTATATACAACGGGAGCTACCGAGATTGTTACTGTTGACTTTGAAGTGAAGACTGTTTACACCGTAACCCTTACCGTAGTTGATGATGTAGCTGCGCCAATTCAAGGTGCTACTGTTACCATTGGTGAGAATGAGCAGACCACAGATGCAACTGGTGTTGTTACCTTTAGTTTAATCGATGGTACCTATTCTTATACTGTCGCTAAGGAAGGCTACGTTAATGTAGTTGGTGAAATAGTTGTTGATGGTGCAAATGTTGACGAAACAATCACCCTTAATTCTGCTTATACCGTAACCCTAACCGTAGTTGATGGAACCACGCCAATTGACGGAGCTACCGTTATCTTCAATGCAGGAGAAGGTTTAACCACCGATGCAAGCGGTAAAGTTGTTATTAGTGATGTAATTAATGGTACGTACAACTACGCCGTAACCAAGGCTGGTTACGTTGAAGCAACTGGCGAAATAGCTGTTGATGGTGCAAATGTTGAAGAAACAATCTCGCTAACCGATGACATTGTAGCACCTATCGATCTCCAAGTTGTTGTTGATGGTACAACCGCAACGTTTACCTACGATGCTCCTACAGGTTCCGTTTTAACCGAAAGTTTTGAGGAGTCTGTTCCTCCAGCAGGTTGGACCTTAGATAATACCAATGCTACTACTTGGGCACATGCAGGGACTATAACGTTTGATACTGGAGATATTGTTCCTATTGATGGAGCCTACCAAGCTTACTTACAGTGGCAGTATTCAAGTCAGGACGAATGGTTGATTACGCCTTCATTTACTGTACCCACTGGAGCAAACCTTACTTTCTGGTCGTATACGGGTGCTTTTGGAAGTCCAAACGGAGACCATTATTACGCTAAAGTTTCTACAGATGGTGGAGCTAATTGGACTGTTCTTTGGGACGCCGTAGAATCTGCAGGTACGGTTTATGAGGAAGTTACTGTTGATTTAACTGCATACCAAGGCCAAGAGGTTAAGTTAGCATGGCAGGGTGTTGATGGTGATGGACAGGGATTATGGTTTGTATGGTTTATAGACCATGTTACTATTGGTAATAGTAAAGAAACCGTTTCTTTTGATGGTAAACTAAAGCATATAAGCAAAGCTTCAGGAGGTTCTACTGTTGTTTCTGAGCGTACTTTCAGTCGCGATGGTTCAGTATTGGCTGTTAGCAATAAATCTGCTAAGGCGTTTGTTGGTTATTCAATTTATCTTGATGACATGACAACTCCATTTGAAGAGAACGTTGACGGTACTAGTTTCGAATTTACCGGACTTGCTCTAGGAAACCATACTGCAGGAGTTAAGCGTATCTATACAACAGGTGCTTCCGAAATTGCAACAATTGACTTTAAAGTTGGGTATACTGTTACATTTACCGTAACAGATGGAACCAATGCAATTGAAGGTGCAACGATAAGTATTAATTCTGCTAATATTACTACCAATGAAGCAGGTGTGGCTACTATCGAATTACCTGATGGTAACTATAATTATACTGCAACCATGGCAGATTACTATGATGCAACAGGTAGTGTGGTTGTTAATGGAGCTGATGTTTCTAAACCAATCGAAATGGTTCCAACAGGAATTGAATCAGGATTCTTGAGCAACCTGAAGGTTTATCCAAACCCATTTAGCAATGAAATTAGTATTACCAATGCCGATAGGGTTAACCGCGTAATAATAACCAACATTGTTGGCCAACGCGTAATGGACATTACCCTGAATGGTTCAGAAACCATTAGCACTAGTGAACTTACTAATGGTGTTTATCTTGTAACATTCGAAGGTACTAACGGAGAAAGCACCGTAAGAAAGATGATAAAAAGATAGGTGTTGTCTAATAAATTGTGAATTCTAAAAAGCCCCCTCGTGGGGCTTTTTTAACAAAAAAAATTACTAAAGCAAATAAATCATGATGCTTTTACCATAAAAGGAATTATTTCATATCTTGTGCTGTTACAAATTATTACTTTTTTTATACCTAAATCAAAAAATGATTTCATGAAAAGATTTCTAGCAATTTTAGTTTTGTTTGCCTGCATTGGGCCGGCAAGTATTGCTCAGGATTATTTTATTCCCTTGGGTAATAAAAAATCCGAAGCAGCAATAGTTCAAAATAGTATATCAAATGTTAATATGCTATTTTCTCTTGAGGGTATTTCGGGTAAAGATGTTTTAAGCACCAAGGGACAAAGTTTCACCGAGCTTTACTTTGGTAAGGGATATTCAAGCGGAGACCTTGGTTCCCCAAAACTTCCTGCTTTCAAAAGGCTTATCCAAATTCCTCATGGAGCCACCGTTGAGCTGAAAGTGTCAGGGTATTCCGAGCAAGAAATTTCTCTTTCAGCGTTTGGAATAGAAAATATGGTCTACCCAGTACAGCCCTCGCTGCGGAAGGATCAGGATATTGAGAAGGAACCCTTCCACTTCAACGAAAAGGTTTATGCATATGCTCAGTACCAGGACAGCCCCATAGCCCATATAGAGGTTCTTGGAACCATGAGGGGGGCAAGAATAGCCCGTGTTGAGGTTTACCCCGTAGACTATAATCCAGTTAGTGGAACCATTAAGGTTTATAACGATATCGAGGTTGAGATTTCCTTCGAGGGAGCCAGCAAGGCTCTTGAGCAGGAAATTTACGCTAAAACCCGTTCACCATACTTCGACCCGGTGTACGATATGCTAGCGAACTCCTACAGCAAGGATTCGTTCGATAACCATCCCGACCTAGTTAACTACCCTGTTCGCATGCTTATTGTTAGCCATAGGATGTTTGAGCCAACACTTGCTCCTTTTATTGCATGGAAAACTAAGAAAGGGTTTTCTGTTGAGGTTGCCTACACCGATGAGATTGGGACAACATCCAATGCGATAAAAACCTATATTCACGGTAAGTACAATGATGCTACCCCTGATAATCCTGCCCCTTCCTTTGTTGTACTTGTGGGTGATGTAGAGCAGGTTCCCTCCTCCGGAACCGGTTCCTCCTCGGGTAAGCAAACCGACCTTTACTATGCAAGTGTTGATGGCGATTATTTTCCCGAAATGTACTACGGCAGGCTTTCAGCACAGAATATAGCCCAGCTCCAAAACATCATCAACAAGATACTTTACTATGAGCAGTACCAATTCGATGATCCTACCTATTTAAACAATGCAACGCTCATAGCTGGGAGTGATGGGCACTGGAACCCCAAACTAGGGCAGCCTGCCGTAAAGTACGCAACGGCCAACTACTACAATAGCGACCACGGCTTTAATAGCGTTTGGGGCTATGGTATTGCCAGCGACCCCAATAACCCCAATAATAGTTCGGGGTATACAGGTTGCTACGATAACGAGAGGATATCAGTTGGGCTAATCAACTATACGGCTCATTGTAATACAACAATTTGGGGGGATCCACAGTTAACTATTTCTAACGTTAACGCAATGACCAACATCAATAAGTATCCACTGGCCATTGGAAACTGCTGTCTTGCTGCTGATTTTGGCTATGGCGAGTGTATAGGGGAAGCGTGGATACGTGCCGCAAACAAGGGTGCCGTTACGTATATTGGCTCGTCTCCCTCATCGTACTGGTTTGAGGATTTTTACTGGGTGGTGGGAGCTTTCCCATTGCAAGGGAGTAATGATGGGTACGTACCCACCTTTGATGAGACCACATTGGGTTCTTGGGATGCTCCATTTGTTTCAGATTATATTACTACAGGCGGACTTATTTTTGTTGGGAACCTAGCGGTAACAGAGGTTGATCTTCAGAACTACCCTTCGCATTCATCCCCCTTATATTACTGGCAGGCTTATAACGTACTAGGTGACCCATCGCTGGTGCCTTTCCTTACCGAGGGTGAGGAGAACACAGTAACGCATATGCCTATTTTGCCCATTGGACTCGATACCTATACTGTAAATGCCCTGCCAGGATCCTATGTGGCCATAAGCAAGGACGGTGTACTTCACGGTGCTGCATTGGTGGGTATAAGCGGGGAGGTTGAGGTTAGCATCCAGCCTATTCTTGATGGGGGTGATGTTGACCTTGTTGTTACACGCCCTCAAACGGTTCCACACATGGTTCAGATTCCTGCTGCAGCACTCGAGGGGCCTTATGTCGTTCTCGATACCTATGTGGTTAATGATGCGAGTGGAAATAACAACCAGGAGGCTGACTTTGGCGAAGCATTCTCGCTTCATGTTACCCTTAAAAACGTTGGAGCCGACCCTGGGGTGGCAATTACTGCCACACTAACCGGTACCGATGAATACCTTACCATCACCGATGGTTCTGCGGTTGACTTTGGTAATATCGCCAATGGGGAAACAGGAAATACGGCTACTGTTAATAATGCTTTTACTCTAAGTGTTGCAGATAACGTTCCCAATCAGTATCAGGCATCATTTGTTATGGAGGTAACCGATGGGACTAACTCTTGGGAATCAGGCTTAAAAATTAAGGTGAATGCTCCCGTACTGGAGTATGGTACCCTAACGATTGATGATACGAACGGCGGAA
>CALGIR010000306.1 GCA_937915475.1 uncultured Bacteroidales bacterium | reverse complement strand
TGGTAAAATTGCCTTTATGGGCGGGATGAACATTGCCGACAGATACCTTAAAGGTAATAGTACTCTAGGAACCTGGTACGATACTGTTTTGCGCATAGAGGGTGAGGCTGTTAGAACCCTACAGGTGATTTTTCTTACTGATTGGTTTTTTGTGAGTGATATTATTATCTCTGCCAGAGATAAGTATTTTCCTGAATATACCCCGGTTAGTAAACATGCTTTACAGGTTACGGCAAGCGGTCCCGACTCCGATTGGGCTTCAATAATGCAAGCGTTTTTTGCAGGAATTACAAGAGCCCAAAAGCATATCTACATTGCCACACCATATTTTATACCCAATGAGAGTATTTTAACCGCATTAAAAACAGCCTCCCTTAGCGGAGTTGATGTTAGAATTATGCTTCCAGGTAAGTCCGATTCAACAGTTGTTTACTGGAGTTCGATGTCGTATGTATCTGAACTTTTGGTTGCAGGAATTAAGGTTTATCTTTTTCAGGGTGGATTTAACCACTCAAAAATTCTAATGATTGATAGTAGTTTTGCCACAGTTGGTTCGGCAAATATGGATATACGCAGCTTTGAGGATAATTTTGAACTACTTACCATGGTTTACGATAAAGAGTTAACCCTTCAACTTGAAGCACAGTATCTCAAAGATCTAAGAAGGTGTAAAATGTTAGATTTGAAACAATGGAGCAAGCGATTGGTAAAGCAAACCTTCAAGGAATCGGTTGCTCGAATGTTTAGCCCACTGTTTTAGGCATGGAATTTGAGTAGCACTACTGTTCGAGATAATAACAATTCATTAAAATCTAAAATTATAAGTTTATGAAAAGATTAGCATTTTTAATATCAACCTTAATGGTTGTTTCGCTTGCAGCAAATGCCCAATTCCTGCGTTTTGGGGTAAAGGGAGGTGTTAGCTCATCGACTGTAAAAATTGATAAAACCACATTTTCAACAGCAGATAATGCACAGAGTTTTATTGTAGAGCAAGGCGACTCAAAAATGGGCTTACATTTTGGTGTATTTGGAAGAATTCAGGTATTGGGTTTCTATGTTCAGCCCGAATTACTTTTTACTCAGTCAAAGGGAGAGGTTATCCTTACTAACATAACGAATTCTAACTCACCAACCACAGATATTCGTGAGCAAAAATTTAACAAATTTGATATTCCTGTAATGGTAGGATGGAAGTTTGGCCCAGCACGGATAGGGTTAGGTCCTGTGGCTTCATTCATGCTTAGCGAGGATGACGGCTTAAAGGATAAACTGGCAGACGTTACCAACGAAACAGTAAAGAGTAATTTTAAGAATGCAACATTTGGTTACCAGATTGGTGTTGGGCTCGATATCCTTAAGTTTGCTACACTCGATGTTAGGTATGAAGGAAACTTAAGTAAGTTGGGTGATGGAGTTAACATTGCAGATAAACCTTACCAGTTCGATCAACGAAATCCGCAGTGGATTTTCAGCCTAGGGATCTTCTTTTGATAAACAACTAAATGTTTTACACTAATACATACGTTGTAATTAGTGCTTATTACAGACAGTCAGTCGCTTATATGCGTTACTGGCTGTCTGTTTGTTTTTGACTAAGTTTTGATTAAATATTGATTTATTATCCATATATTTATGCTTCGGTTACCAAAAAACAGGTTGATAATCACTTTTGGCTAATTTATGATGGTAAGAATTACTGTAATACTTAATAATGTTCTATTTAAATTAGGTGGGTTTGTAAACCCAAAGCCCAATTCGTCATTAACTATCATTTCCAACAATTGTAGGGTAAAGAATCAGTCCTCGCTGTTTCTTATGTTAACTTTATTTACAGTCCAACCACTAACGTTAGTTAGCGTTGTTTTAGGCTTATTAACCTTAGCTTTGAGCACTGTATTGTTTTATGTTTACCGCAGTAAAAGTACTTTAATAGAACGCTGTAGGAAACAAGAGGAAAATAATGAACATTTTCTCGATCAAATAAATGATTTAAAGGATAGTCTTTTAAATAAAGAAGTTGAATACAATCATTTGTTTAAGCTGAACTCAATTTACCTCAAGGATATCCAGGCGCTAAAGATTGAGGTTAAAGATGCTCAAATGATGGCAGAGGAAGCCGATATACTTAAATCGAATTTCTTGTCTAATATGAGTCATGAAATTCGTACTCCAATGAATGGCATTCTGGGTTTTGCTCAACTTCTACAACGAAATGATATAGATAGGGATATGCAGTTTCGCTATCTGGACATTATTTCTCATAACGGAACAATGCTGGTAAACCTTATTGATGATATAATAGATATATCGAAAATAGAGGCTGGACAGCTTCCCTTAAATAAAACGGATATTAACCTCGATGATCTTATGTTTGACCTCTATACATTTTTTAATGAGATCAAATTCAAACAGGAGAAAGAGCATATATCCTTGAGACTACTGAATTTGAACGACGATGAGAATAACTTATTCCATACAGATAGCCATAGGCTGCAGCAGGTGCTTACAAATCTTATAAGCAATTCGATTAAGTTTACTGATAAAGGAGTTGTAGAGTTTGGTTATATCAACAAGAAGGAAGAGAAGCTGATTCAGTTTTATGTACGTGATTCGGGTATCGGGATCCCTGCCGATAAGCAAAAAATTATTTTTGATAAATTCAGGCAAATTGAAGAAGGGTCAACTCGGAAATATGGAGGAACAGGGATAGGTCTGTTTATTAGTAAACACATTGTTGGCATGTTGGGTGGTAATATTTGGGTTGAATCTGAGGAAGGAAAGGGTTCAACTTTTAATTTTACCATGCCCTATGCTGAGATTCAGCAAAAAGATAATATTGCTAAGGTTTTCACACCAGTAAAGCGAAACTATAATTGGGTAAACAAGCAAATAGTTATTGCAGAGGATGTTGAAACTAATTTTAGATTCTTAAACGCAGTACTGTCTCAAACCAAGGCAACGATTGTGTGGAAAAAGGATGGTGAAGAGGTAGTTAACTTTTGTCGGCAGAACCCAGATATCGATCTAATTTTAATGGACATTCAAATGCCAAAAATTGACGGGTATGAAGCCACAGGGCTAATAAAAAAGATTAATCCTCAAATCACAATCATTGCCCAAACTGCCTATGCAATGCCCAACGATAATCTTAAATGCATTGAAGCTGGCTGTAATGATTATATCTCAAAACCTATTAATTCGGGATTACTCCTCGAAAAGTTGGATTCCTACCTAAGGGAAGGGGCTAAAATTCGTTAACCACTCTTCTCAACTTTATTAATCTTTCCAAAAGATTCTCCAGTTTATTTAGTTTTAGCATGTTCGCACCGTCGGATAAGGCTTTGCTTGGATCGGGGTGTGTTTCAATAAATATCCCATCGGCTCCTGTAGCAATAGCGGCTCTTCCCATGGTGTCTATAAGTTCTGGTTTACCCCCAGTTACACCACTGGCTTGGTTGGGTTGCTGAAGTGAGTGGGTTAGATCGACAACCACAGGGTACCCAAACGATTTCATGGTGGGGATTCCCCTAAAGTCAACTATTAAGTCTTGATAGCCAAAGGTAGTGCCTCGCTCAGTTAGTATTACATTTGGATTTCCTGTTTCAATTACCTTTTGGGCGGCAAATTTCATGGCATCGGGGGCAACGAACTGACCTTTTTTTATGCTAATTAGTTTTCCTGTCTTGCCTGCGGCAACTAGTAAATTAGTTTGGCGGCAAAGGAATGCTGGAATTTGAAGTACATCAACATATTGCGCAGCTATTCCAGCCTCTTCGGCTGTGTGGATATCAGTAATAACGGGTACATCAAAATCGTTCCGAATTCTGGCCAAAATTTCAAGCGCTTTCTCATCGCCAATGCCTGTGAATGAATCGAGTCGAGAACGATTTGCCTTTCTGTACGATGCCTTAAAGACGAAGGGGATTGAGTGCTTGTTGGACAGATTGCAAATATATTCTGCAATTTTACGTGTTATTTGCTCCGATTCAACAGCGCATGGTCCAGCAATAAGTAAAAAGTTGCCCGAGTTCAGGTGCTTTATCTTTGGTATCGATTCTAATATCTTCATGGTTATTTCTGTTATTAATCTATTCGTTTTTGTACTTCATACCCCAGAGTTTATCCATTAGGGTATCAATTTCTTTCTCTTTCCTGTTGTCTTGCGGTGAGTATAGCGTTGTTCCCGAAAGTTCTTCTGGGAGGAACTCTTGGTCAACAAAATTATTAGCGTAGCTATGGGAATACTTATAATCTTTGCCATAGCCCAATTGCTTCATCAGTTTGGTGGGTGCATTCCTTAAATGTAAAGGTACAGAAAGGTCGCCACTCTCTTTAACTAGTGCTTCAGCCTGGTTTATTGCCATGTATGCTGAGTTGCTTTTGGGGCTTGTGGCAAGGTAGATGGCTGTTTGTGAGAGAATTATTTTAGACTCTGGCCAACCAATCATCTGTACTGCCTGAAAACAAGTTGTTGCCAATAGCAAAGCGTTGGGGTTTGCCAAACCAATATCTTCTGATGCTAAAATGATTAGTCGTCGGGCAATGAATTTAGGGTCTTCACCGCCCTCAATCATCCTTGCCAACCAGTAAACAGCTGCATTGGGATCGCTACCCCGTATGGATTTGATAAAGGCAGAGATAATATCGTAATGCTGTTCGCCGCTTTTATCGTATCGGGCAATATTCTCTTGAAGCCTATTGGTTACAATGGTATTGTTAATTAGAACCTCGTCATCGGGTTGTGAACTTACGATGATATCAAGTATATTGAGCAATTTTCTGGCATCTCCGCCTGAATAACGAAAAAGCGCTTCGGTTTCTTCAATGATGATGTTTTTCTCCTTATAATCAACATCAATTTTAATTGCTCTTTCAAGCAAACTGTGTAACTCCTCTTCATCGAGCGATTTAAGAATGTACACCTGACAGCGCGAAAGGAGAGGAGGAATAACCTCAAACGACGGGTTCTCAGTGGTTGCTCCAATTAGTGTTACAACGCCTTCCTCAACGGCTCCCAGTAATGAATCCTGCTGGGATTTGCTAAATCTGTGGATTTCATCAATAAATAGAATAGGTGAGGGATGGCTGAAAAAACGTTGCGATTTTGCTTTCTCAATTACCTCGCGCACATCCTTAACACCCGAATTAACTGCGCTAAGCGAATGGAAAGGTCTGTTTAACTTATTTGCGACTATACGGGCAAGGGTTGTTTTTCCAACACCTGGCGGTCCCCAAAGAATAAACGAAGAAAGCTTACCCGTATCAATCATCGTTCGAACAATCCCATTATGGCCAACCAAATGCTTTTGCCCAATAAAATCGTTTAAATCTTTTGGTCTAAGTCTTTCTGCTAGTGGTGTGTTACCCATGCAAGTAGTGTTTATGCAAAGTTATGAATGTTTTATCTAAATACAATTAGCAAATAATTATTGATTTTATGCGAACAAAATATGCAAACTTTTCGGTAGCGAGTAAAAAAAAGATTAATTTAGTTAAACCATTTTTGCTTAATATTTGTTAGCACTGTTATACATTCGTTTGAATCGATAACTAAAACCTAATAACCATGAAAAATTTTCTTTTTAGAGCGGTACCATTATCCTTTTTAGTGCTTTTTTCAGGAGCTATTTTTGCCCAGCAAGAAATTGCGGATTTTCTGCAGGGCGGTGTTGGTGATGCAAAAAAACTTGGAAATGCGTACCTAGAGCCTTTTGGAAAGATGTTCGGTACATCACTTAATGGTGGTTGGTATCAGGCTGCGGCTCCGCACAAGCTATTTGGCTTTGATATTACTTTTACCACATCAATTGTTACGGCTCCAAGTAGCGCTAAAACCTTTGATGTTAACGATCTTAATTTAGATAAATTAATAGTTATGGGTAGCAACAGCATAGCTCCCACAATTTCTGGTTCCTCATCGACAGTGGGCCCTAAACTTGCTCACGAGGATGCACCAAACGTACCACTATTTACCTTACCAAAAGGTGGTGGACTCCCTCTTACACCAATGATGCTAATTCAGGGTTCAATAGGTTTACCATTTCACTCAGAGTTAACCGTTAGGTTTTTACCTCCAGTAAATGTGCCTAAGATGGGTAGGGTAGTTTTATGGGGAGTTGGTGCTAAGAATGAGTTTAAAGAGTTTATCCCAGGACTTAAGCATGTTCCTATCGACCTTTCCATAATGGTAGGCTATACAAAGTTTAGCAGCGAGTTTGATGTAAACTATAAGCCAGATCCGGCCAACATGCCCGAAGGGTATACCTCCTCTGACTTTGATGGACAAAAAATCGCTTTAGATGCTTCGGGTTTTACCGCAAGACTTTTAGTGGGTAAGTCTATTCCTATCCTTTCTGTGTATGCTGGTTTAGGCTATAGCACTGCTACCAGCGATTTTGGATTAAAGGGTAACTATCCAATTGGTGTTGAGCCAAATTATGTTGATGTAATCAACGATCCATTTGTGTTGGCTTTTACCAACTCTAATTTTAGCGCAAATGCTGGCTTTAGGATTAGGCTTAGTGTAATATCTCTTAATTTTGATTATACCGTTGGCGACTATGCGATGTATACTGCTGGGCTTGGAATTAGTTTTAGATAAAAATATATAATAGAATTGTTCTGAAAGAGGGGGAGTTTACTTCCCCTTTTTGGCTCTTCAGGTTTTCATTTAAGATAAGGAGGATAGATGTTGTGAGCACCGAAAGTAAGTTGTTTACGGAGTAGAAGAATAGTTGTATTGCCTGATCAATAGTAGTAGAGGTAGGATGCAACATAGGTTTTTATATTATATTGTATTCTTTTTTTACCTTTGTCGTCATTTTTAATTCTAAATATTTTTATGGGCTATGGCATTGTTTTGCTATGGCTATTACTAACCTAAATTATATAAGGATGAAATTACTTGAAGGTAAAACAGGATTAATTACTGGTGGTGCCCGAGGAATTGGTCGTGCAATTGCCCTTGACTTTGCAAAACATGGTGCAAACGTAGCGTTTTCTGATATGAGCGCCGACGATAATTTTACCAGTCTTGAAAAAGAGATAACCGCTCTAGGTGTTAAGGCAAAAGGATACGTTTCCGATGCAAGTAATCTAGAGTCTTCTCAGAAAATGGTTGATGAGGTTGTTAAGGATTTTGGTAGAATAGACATATTGGTTAACAATGCAGGTATAACGCGCGATACACTTCTAATGCGAATGACAGAAGAGCAATGGGATTTAGTTATGAATGTTAATCTAAAGTCGGTTTTTAATCTAACTAAAGCAGTTCAAAAGTATATGCTTAAGCAAAGATCGGGCTCTATTATTAACGTGAGTTCTGTTGTGGGTGTATCGGGTAATGCAGGTCAGTCAAACTATTCAGCATCTAAAGCTGGTATTATTGGCTTTACAAAATCAATTGCTCGTGAGCTCGGATCGCGAAACATCCGTTGTAATGCTATTGCCCCTGGTTTTATAATTACTGAAATGACCCACAAACTACCCGATGAGGTTCGTGAAGATTGGATTAAGAAAATTCCTTTGCATCGTGGTGGAACACCTGAGGATGTGGCCAATACAGTTGTGTATTTAGGATCTGATCTGTCGAGCTATGTTAGTGGACAGGTTATTAATGTTTGTGGTGCGATGAATACCTAGAAATTATTTTTGATACTATTCAAAGGGCTGCTCTCTGTTTGGGAACAGTCCTTTTTTCATTGAATTTAAACTCAACAATTTATTTCGACCACGATTTTGCCCGTACAACGGCATCAGCCCATTTAGCCTTTAAACCATTAGCCATTTCATTTGACATTTGGGGTAAAAACCTATGGTTTAGCTGCCATTGTTTTTTTAACTCATCAATATTTGTCCAAAATCCTGTCGACAGGCCTGCTAGGTATGCTACGCCAAGCGCAGTTGTTTCAACAACCTTGGGTCTGATAACCGGAATACCTAAAATATCAGACTGAAACTGCATAAGCAAATTATTGGCCGATGCGCCTCCATCAACTCTCAACTCGGTTATCTTCATGTTTGTGTCGGCTTCCATGGCATTCATCACATCCATTGTTTGATAGGCAATCCCCTCAAGTGCTGCTCGTGCTATGTGGCTGCGGTTTGTGCCACGGCTTATTCCAACCATTAAACCACTTGCATATTGATCCCAATGGGGAGCCCCCATGCCGGTGAAGCTGGGTACAAAATAGAGATCACCGTTGTCAAAAACTTGCGCTGCCAAAGCCTCAACTTCGGCCGATGAATTTATTATTTCCAACCCGTCGCGTAGCCATTGTACCACTGCTCCTCCAATAAAAATGCTGCCCTCAAGCGCATAGGTTACCTGTCCGTTTATCTGCCAGGCAATGGTGGTGATAAGGTTATTGTTTGATATAAATGGTTTTTGACCAGTATTCTTAAGTATGAAACAACCTGTGCCATAAGTGTTTTTCACCATTCCTTCGTCAATGCACATTTGGCCAAACATTGCCGCTTGCTGGTCGCCTGCAATACCACCAATTGGCACTTTCGATGCAAAGAATGTTGTATTGGTATAATCGTAAATTTCACTTGATGATGCTACTTCAGGCATCATGGACAAAGGGATATTGAGCAGTGCAAGTAGTTCATCATCCCATTTTAGTGTATTGATATTGAACAGCATTGTACGACTTGCATTCGAAACGTCGGTAACGTGCCTACGGCCTTGTGTAAGTTTCCAAACTAACCAGGTGTCAACAGTTCCAAAAACGAGTTCCCCTTTTTCGGCCTTAGCTCTTGCGCCCTCAATATTGTCGAGTATCCATTTTATTTTGGTTCCGCTAAAGTAGGCATCAATTACAAGTCCCGTTTTATTGCAGATTTTTTCAGCTAATCCTTTCTCTTTTAATTCATCGCAAAAGCCTGATGTCCTCCTGTCTTGCCACACAATTGCATTGTAAACGGGTTCGCCCGTTTTTTTATCCCAAACAATGGTAGTCTCGCGCTGATTGGTAATGCCAATACCCTGGAGGTGGTGTGCATTAATGCTTATTTTCGACATGGCCTCGGCGGCCACTGCAACCTGCGACGACCAAATCTCTTTAGGGTTGTGCTCAACCCATCCTGGTTTTGGGAATATTTGAGAAAACTCTTTTTGGGCAACCGAACGTATGTTCCCGTTTTGGTCGAAAAGTAATGCTCGTGAACTGGTTGTACCTTGATCTAGTGCAAGGATAAATTTCTCCATTATTGTAGATGTTTAGGCCTGAGCAAATATTGTAAAAAAGTTTCTGTTGACCAATTAATACTGATAATGACGTATCTATGCAAATTGAAGAAAAAAACAACAACTTGGTGTTGTAATTAAACTAATATAATGACTGCTTGCTAATGTTTGGCAACTCGATTTTGTTAACTTTGTAATTAGTATAGATATTATTAAATTAAGAATTATTAAAGCATAATAGACAATGAGCGTGCTAGTTAACAAAGATTCAAAGGTTTTAGTACAAGGGTTTACCGGAAGTGAGGGATCCTTTCATGCTTCGCAAATGATTGAATATGGTACAAATGTGGTAGGTGGAGTTACTCCAGGTAAGGGAGGGCTAAAGCATCTTAATCTCCCCGTTTTTAATACAGTTGCCGAAGGTGTTAATAAAACAGGTGCCAATGTATCGGTAATTTTTGTTCCACCTGCCTTTGCTGCAGATGCTATCATGGAAGCAGCTGATGCTGGTATCCAGGTAATTGTATGTATTACTGAGGGAATACCAATTGCGCAAATGATTAACGTTAAGCATTATCTTGAGGATAAGAAAGGGGTAAGGCTGATTGGACCAAACTGCCCTGGAATTATTACACCCGATGAAACCAAAGTTGGTATTATGCCTGGGTTTATCCATAAAAAAGGCACTGTTGGCGTTATCTCTCGCTCAGGCACATTAACCTACGAGGCAGTGGATCAGCTCACAAAAGCTGGTTTGGGGCAAACCACTTGCATTGGCATTGGTGGCGATCCCATAGTTGGAACAACCACGCTTGACGCTATAAAACTATTTAATGATGATCCGGAAACAAAAGGGATTGTTATGATTGGAGAAATTGGAGGGAGCATGGAGACCGAAGCTGCCTATTGGATTAAGGAAAATTGTAAAAAACCTGTGGTAGGTTTTATTGCAGGACAAACAGCCCCCAAGGGTCGTAGGATGGGGCATGCTGGAGCAATTATTGGAGGGGCTGATGATACGGCTGCTGCCAAAATGAAAATTATGCGCGAGTGCGGAATTCATGTGGTGGAATCTCCTGCCCAAATTGGTCAAACCATGGCTGATGTTTTAACGTAATTTCGTAATATATCGTGCTAATGCCTTTTGTAAAGTATTTCGTAAAATTCGTTGTAATAATAGTGTTACTGGTTATGAACCTTATATTTAAGGTTTATGGCCAGGATAATGCTATTGATTTTGATAGGCTTAACGTGGAGCACGGTCTTTCGCAGAACACGGTTTATACAACAATTCAGGATCACAAGGGTTTTCTTTGGATGGGCACTGATGATGGTTTGAATAGGTACGATGGGTATAGTTTTAAGGTATATACAAATAGGATAGGAGTTGAGGGAACAATCTCGAATAGTAGAGTTATTGCCCTGCTTGAGGATAGTAAGCATAGGCTTTGGGTTGGTACAATTGGTGGTGGCTTAAATAGATATTTATGGGAAACCGATAGTTTTATTACCTATAGGCACTCCAATTCCAATTCAACCTCACTTAGTAACAATAGGGTAATGGCACTAGCTGAGGATGTGTCAGGGAAGATTTGGGTTGGCACTGCAGATGGCGGTCTTAATCTTTTTGATCCCGAAACAGAAACATTCAAGGCGTATATAAATACTCCAGAAACACCAGATGTTTTACCGAGCAATGTTATCCGCTCTCTTTATGTAGATTCGAAGAACATACTTTGGGTGGGCACCGATAATGGAATTGCTACTTATTGTAGCGAGACTAATTTATTTACTCCATTTATCATTAAACTACCGCAGGGGGATGGCGATCTTAAAATAATTAGACGCTTTCTTGAAGATAGAGAAGGAAACCTTTGGATAGCTACTGAAGAGGAAGGCCTTATTTGCTATAATATTAAAACCCAGGAATACAAATTTCATAGATTTAACCAGAAAAATAAAAATTCTATTCCTCATAATACTGTACACGACTTGCTTCTTGATGAGGCAGGTTCAATGTGGATAGCAACCTACGGAGGATTGAGCAGGCTTAATCTGGAATCAAAATCCTTTACAAATTACTTCCATAGCATTATTGACCCCAATAGCATAGGTAGTAATTTGGTGCGTTCTCTTTTTGAAGATTCAACAGGCGTTTTTTGGGTAGGAACCTACGATAATGGCTTGAGCAGGTCAAATATTAAGTACAAAAAATTTACAGTTTACCGCAATTATCCTGAAAGTAGTTTTTATCTTGGAGCTTCATCCGCTGTTATGGCAATTCATCAAGATAAGCAGGGCTTTGTATGGTTAGGGACATTCGGTGAGGGCTTGGCCAAGTTGGATTTGGAGAAGAACACTTTTGAGCAGATTAAGTACAGCCCCAACACCACAAACTCATTACCCAACGATTATATTACATCAATTGCACAAGATTCAAAGGGTAATTTGTGGATTTCGACCCATGATGGAATTGCCAAGTATGACCCCATAAGCAAAATATTTAAACAGTTTAAGCATAACCCTCATCAACCCAGTTCACTTCCCGATAGGCGAATGAGGTATGTTTATGTTGATAGCAATGATGATGTTTGGACAGCCAATTTAAATTATGGGCTAAGCAAGTTATTGCCCGATGGTAGCTTCAAAACTTACCGTTACAGACTTGATGATCCGAAAACAATAACACAGGATAGGCTTACGATTCTTTTTGAGGACAGCAAGAATAATTTTTGGATTGGAACAAGCAACGAAGGGCTCAATCTGTTCGATAGGGAAAAGGAAGAGGTTGTGAAGGTGTATCGTGAGGATGATCTTGATTCCACATCCATTATTTCAAGTAGGGTTTTAAGTTTTTATGAAGACTCCAAAGGAAGGCTTTGGGTGGGAACCGATGAAGGGTTAAGCCTTTTTAATTACGATACCGAAACCTTTACCAACTTTACTTCGAAGGATGGATTGCCAAACGATGTTATTTATGGGATTTTAGAGGATGGACAAGGTAGACTGTGGATGAGCACAAATAATGGAATTTCGTGTTTAACCATAACTGATGCAGAAAATTTCACATTTAGAAATTACGACAAATATGATGGCTTCCCCAGTAATGAGTTTTCTCTGGGTTCCTCGTGCATTCTGAATAATGGGCAACTTGCCTTTGGCGGTATAAATAATTTTATTCTTTTCAATCCGCTTAATATAATGGACAATGAGGTGGATCCCTTGGTCTATATTTATGAGGCTCGCATAATTGAAAGGGGGAAAAATAATGAGAATAAGAAAGAAACTACGATTAGCCTATTTGAAACCGACTCATTAACCTTCAATTACAGCCAAAATAACCTTTCGCTTTACGTTACCGTATTGCATTATATTGCACCGCAAAAGAATAGGTATAAATACATGCTTGAGGGATTTGATAAATCGTGGGTAGTTGCTCAAAATTCCAACCGCTTTATTAAATATACCAACTTAAAACCAGGGAAATATACCTTTCGGGTCATAGCACAAAATCCAGATGGGAAATGGAATGAAGAAGGTGATAGTTTTACCTTTACCATAACTCCGCCATTTTGGCAAACATGGCTGTTTTATGTGGGATTAGCTATATTAATTGTTCTCCTTTTCTATGGATTGATTGTGTATCGGGAAACAAGGCTTTTGCACGCAAAGGAAAATCTGGAGGGGATGGTAGCGCTTCGAACAAAAGAGCTATTAAACCAGAGTGAAGAATTAAGGCTGCAAACAGAAAGTCTACATCAAGCAAACGATGATATTAATGCTAAATCTTTAATACTTAAAGAACAGAATAGAATTCTTCTAGGGAAGAATAATGAGATTACTATTCAGCGTAATGAGCTGGAAGAGCAAAAAAATTCACTCGCAAATCTTGCATGGGAACTTCAAGATAAAAATGAAGAGATTACAGAGCAGCGGAATGAAATTGAGCGACAAAAAATTGAGATTACTGATTCAATAATGTATGCACAGCGTATTCAGGAAGCAGTTTTGCCAACCCAAGATCAAATTGGAGATCTATTTCCCGAGTTTTTTATTGTAAATAAACCAAAAAGTATTGTTAGTGGCGATTTTTACTGGGCAACCCGAATAGGACGGTATAGAATTGTTGCTGTTGTTGATTGTACTGGCCATGGTGTGCCAGGTGGTTTTATGAGCATGTTGGGCGTTTTAATGTTAAATGAGGTAATCTCATTAAGAGGTATTGTTAACCCAGCAGAAGTGTTAAATCAACTTCGCGAGGGAATAATTTCAGTGCTGCATCAAAAGGGTGAATCGGAAGATTCAACTGATGGAATGGATCTGTCGCTATGCGTTATAGATGATTATGATAATACACTTATCTATTCTGGGGCAAACAGCGCCATGATTGTTTATTCTCCATCTAAAAAACCTGCCGAGGCTCTTAATGAGTACCGTTCAGATAGAATGCCAATAGCTCATCATTTAATAATGGATCCTTTTACTAACCAGACAATTAAACTGGAAAAAGGGGATATGATTTACCTTTATACCGATGGCATTACAGATCAGTTTGGGGGTACTCAAAATAAAAAATTTCAGCCAAACAACCTACGATTGTTTATTCATGAGAACAAGGAATTACCAATGGCTGAACAGGGAGAAGTATTAGAAAAGGTTTTTTATGATTGGAAAGGAAACTCTTTCCAGGTAGATGATGTATTGGTAATGGGATTAAAGATTTAAAGCTACCAGTTCTTATTTTTTTAGCGCATCCCACATAATTTCAATCGGATGTAGCGATTGCCTTCCCGTTCCGTCCATAATTTGATGTCTACAACTAGTTCCAACTGCCGCAATAGTGGTGCTATTGTTGGCTTTTCTAATTTCAGGGAAGAGCACGAGTTCTCCCACTTTCATCGATAGGTCATAATGCTCCTTCTCAAAACCAAATGATCCTGCCATGCCGCAGCATCCACTGGGAATTTCCTGAACCTCGTATCCTAAAGGATATCCTAACATTTGAATTGTAGAGCTGGTTGATGCAATTGCTTTTTGTTGGCAATGCCCGTGAAGTTTTATTACCCGTTTTGTTTCGTTAAACTGTTCCTGCGAAATTCTTCCTGCTTTTACCTCTTGCATAAAAAACTCTTCGAAAAGGAAACAGTGTTTTGAAATTTCTACGGCAAAATCTCTTAAATCTTCGGACACCAAATCGGGGTACTCATCTCTAAAACTCAGAATTGCGGAAGCCTCAATCCCTACTAGGGGAGTCGCTTGCGAAATGTATCCCATTAAATGTTTTACATTGTTATTCGCTATTCGCTTTGCGCTCATTAACAGTCCTTTTGATATATATGCTCTACCACTTTCAGAAATGTTGGCAATCTGTACATCGTAGTTGAGTTGGGTTAGTATTTCAACCGCTTTTTTACCAATATGTGAATCGGTGTAGTTAGTGAACTCATCGGCAAACAGAAATACTTTTTGTTTGCCGTTTTTCTTGACAAGTTTCTGTTTTCTAACCCAACTCTTCAGGGTTGATGAATTGATTTTTGGGAAATCTCTTTTGCTTGATATCCCAACAAACTTTTCCATTCCCCATTTAGTAAATCTCAATTTAATAATAGAGTTGAACAACCACGGAGCAACGCTTCCCACTGCATTAATTTTCGAAATGTTAGCAATGAGCCATGTTCGTATCGGAATTCTGTGATTCTTATACCATTGATGAAGGAATTCAGCCTTGAATTTAGCCATATCAACGTTCGATGGGCATTCATTTTTGCACCCTTTGCAGGATAGACACTGGTCTAGTATGCTATAAATTTCTTTATGGTTAAAGGGATTGTTCTCAGTACTATTGGTTAGAAACTCTCTCAAAATATTGGCTCGCGCCCTTGTTGTATTCCATTCGTCTCGGGTGGCCATATAACTTGGGCACATCGTTCCACCAGCGTTATAAGTTTTCCTACAGTCGCCCGACCCATTGCATTTCTCTATAGCCCTAAGTATTCCTTGCGTGTCATCAAAATTCAGTAGGGTTTCAATTGTATTGGGCTTGTTGGTAGTGCTGTATCTTAGGCTTGAGTTTAGTGGAGGTGTGTCAATAATTTTCCCGGGATTAAAAATACCATTCGGATCCCAAGTTTGCTTAATCTGTTTCATGTATTGGTAAACACTATCGCCCACCATAATCGGAATCAGTTCGCCCCTTAGCCTACCATCGCCATGTTCACCACTTAAAGACCCTTTGTAACTTTTCACCAAATGGGCAACCTCAAATGCAATTGTTCGGAATAGGGCAACATCATTTTTATCTTTCAGATTAAGTACCGGTCTTAGGTGAAGTTCGCCACTACCAATATGTGCATGGTAAACACAATCGAGGTTGTATTTAAGCATAATTTCCTCAAAATCATGCATATAGGCAGGCAGATCTGTGGGGTCTACGGCTGTGTCCTCAACAAGCGAAACGGGCTTAGCATCGCCCTCAATATTGGATAGCACACCTAGTCCAGCCTTTCGTAACGACCAAACCTTGGCCATATCATCGCCATAAATTATAGGGAAGTGGTAGCCGTAACCATTTCCCTGCATATCGCTCTCAATTTTTTTGGCGGTATTGTCTAATTCAATCTTTGAGTTTGCCCAAATCTCAATAATTAGAATTGCACCTGGATCTCCTTGAATAAAGAATCGGTTTTTTTGTTGCTCTATATTTTGCTTAGTACATTCCAAAATAATATTATCCATCAGTTCCACAGCGCTTGGATTATATTTCAGCGCAATAAGATTAGCCTTAAAGGCTTCATTTCTGTTAGCCAGATGGATGCATATTAGTGCCTTCTCCTTTGGGGGAAGTTGTTCTAGGTTCAGCTTAATCTCCGTAATAAAACCCAGCGTACCCTCTGAACCTGCTATTAGATTACAAAGGTTTAGCGGAATAACTTTCTCAGGATAAAAAACGGTTGAATTAGCAAGAAGGTCAAGTGCATAACCTGTGTTCCTTCGTTTAATCGAGGGCTTTGGGTATTGCTCAATTATCTTATCCCTAACGTTACTATTCGAGAGTAGACCGTGAATTGCTCTATAGATATCTCCCTCACGGTTTTTTAATTGTAACTTTCTTGCAAGTTCTATCTCTCCAATTGCGCCAAACTCGTACTCATTTCCATCGTCAAGCATCATTTTAATCGATAGGGTATGGTCTCGGGTACTACCGTAAACCAGTGAGTGGGAACCGCACGAGTTATTCCCCACCATACCCCCAATCATGCATCTATTGGATGTTGATGTTTCAGGGCCGAAGAGAAGTCCGTAGGGCTTAACATATTGGTTAAGTTCATCAAGTATAACCCCTGGTTCTACGGTAACCCAATGTTCATCCGGATTTAGGTTGAGTATCTTTCCCCAGTTTTTCGAGAAGTCAACTACAATTCCGCTACCAACCACTTGGCCTGCTAGGGATGTGCCTGCAGTTCGAGGAATTAACGAGGTGCTGTGCTTTTTTGCAGCGGCAATTAGTAATCTTAAATCATTTTTTGTTTTAGGCAGAGCAACTGCAAGAGGTATCTCTCGGTAAGCCGAAGCATCGGTTGCGTATTGCAATCGGGTTGAAATATCAGTATATAATTCTCCTTTAAATTTTTTTGATAGCGATTTAAGGCTAATTTCTATTGTGTTGGTATTCATTTGAGAATTTGTTTTTAAAAAGGTAAAATTAGGAAATTCAAACATATTAAGCTCAATATATTTTAATCTACCTTCAACATCAAAAGAATATAATTTTGTTAACATCACTAAAATGCCATTTTTTTCAACTAATTTAGATATATAATCCATTTGTGATGAAATTACTGGTTTTTGTTTTAGCGCTTTTATCATTCCCTTTCAGCATATTTCCCTCAACTATATACTGTATTGATAAGGACCTAACGTGTAATACAAGGAAAAATATCAATGTAGATTTACCAGTAATTAAAGTCCTTTGCCTTTCATTTTCACAGCAATATCAGGAGCAATCAGGCAAAATTTACATAGAATCGTTGCCCGAGGATGGAATGGCAATACATATTGATAATAAATTTACGGGTAAATATACGCCGGCAGCAGTTGAGAATATACCCTTTGGTAAACATGTTGTTAGGTTAACTCATCCGCTTTACCGAAGTCAAGAGGAATCAGTTGAGGTTGGCGAGCTTGCAATAAAACTTAAATTTAGTATGGTTGCAGCTTATGCCGAAATATCAATTAATACAACAAATGATGCAATAATTCGAATAGATGGTAAGTTAACTGGCTCCACTAGTTGGAAAGGCAAACTTGCTGAAGGCTTGCATCTTATTAAGGTTGAAAAGGATGGTTTTTTCTCACGCGAGCAGCAGATAACCGTTATGAGAGGAAGAGACATGCATGTTGACCTTATGCTAACTGTAAAAACCGGTTCACTAGAAATTACAACGGATCCCCCGGGTGTTATGATAACTCTCGATGGCAAAATGTATGGTTTAACACCAAAAACAATAAAGGATCTTCCTTTAGGCATTTATAACTTATCGCTAGATAAACCAGAGCATACAGGCATTATAAAACGTGTAACTATTTCCGATTCGGAACTTCAGCAATTAGAGTTTACCCTAGCATCAGGTAAAGAGATTACCATAACAAGCAGTGTGGAAAGTACTTTGGTTTATATTGAT
>CALGIR010000305.1 GCA_937915475.1 uncultured Bacteroidales bacterium | reverse complement strand
CAACCAAACGGGGCGACACCTACACAACCAAAAGCGGTAGGTGTCGCCCCGTTTGGTTGTGTAGGTGTGGGTGTGATAGGTAAAGTTGAACCCTTGGCTCAATAGGGTGTCTTTAGATACCATGGTTTTGTCCAGTTGAACATTTAGCCCCTCAAGAATCCGTCTGTTTTTACGAAGAGTATTATTAATGTTCCGAACAGAGTTGTTTGCATCGCTGTTCAGCTTGTTGTTGTAGGTGTTTCGGCACTGGTCGGAGCAAAACTTTTTATCAATTCTCCCAACAATCTTCTCGCCACACTCGGGGCAAAGCCGGGTTTTTGTGTTTGAGTTGCTAGTCATCTTCTATACCTAAGGTTAGTTAATTGTATCAGAATCATACAACTATCAAATATAAACAAATATCACAAAAAATTATAGGGTTTTACTTTATTTGTTATGCTTGGGCATTTGCTGAAATTCATTAAAATGCTTTGATTTAACTTTTTTTATGCAAGGGTATAATAAATTGGTCAGACGTTTAGCTACATTTGTACCCTCTAATACAATGAGATTATAATGAGAGAATTAAAAATTGGAAGTTTAACAATCCCAGTGCCAATCATCCAGGGTGGAATGGGAGTTGGTGTTTCCCTGTCGGGATTAGCCGTGGCAGTTGCAAACGAAGGTGGCGTAGGTGTTATTTCGTCAGCTGGTCTGGGTCTGGTGCATCGTAATTCGGCACTCGATTTTATTCAGGCGAATATTGAAGGGCTTAGAATGGAACTTCGCTCTGCCAAAGAAAAAACTAAAGGGATAGTTGGTGTTAACATAATGGTAGCCATGACAAACTTTGCCGATTTAGTAAAAACGGCAATAGCTGAGAAGGCTGATATTATCTTTTCGGGGGCAGGGTTACCCTTAGATTTGCCCAAGTTTCTACTTCCTGACAGCATAACTAAGCTTGTACCCATAGTTTCGTCGAGTAGGGCAGCAAAAATAATTTGCGAAAAGTGGAAGTCAATGTACAACTATCTACCCGATGCAATTGTTGTTGAGGGACCCAAGGCCGGTGGGCATATAGGCTTTAAGAACAATCAAATTGATGATATTGAGTATTCTCTTGAGGAACTTGTTCCTGCTGTTGTTAGGGAGGTGAAGTTTTTCGAGGATAAGTATCATCAGAAAATATCCGTAATTGCAGCTGGTGGTATTTATAGCGGACAGGATATGTATAGCATTATGCAGAAGGGTGCGGGTGCGGTTCAGATGGGCTCGAGATTTGTGCCCACCTTTGAATGCGACGCTGCCGCAGCCTTTAAACAAGCGTATATAGATGCAAAGCAGAGCGATATAGAGATTATTCAAAGCCCTGTTGGTATGCCAGGTAGGGCATTACATAATGAATTTATCCAAAAGGTGACTCTAGGCCTTAAGAAACCACCCAAATGCCCGTATCATTGTATTAAAACCTGCGATATTTCAAAAAGCCCATATTGCATTATCTCGGCATTGTACAATGCTTACAGGGGAAATATGAAGAGCGGATATGCTTTTGCTGGAAGTAATGCCTATCTATCGGAAAAAATATCAACAGTAAAAGAGGTTTTTGCTGATATCGTGACAGGATTCCAAAATGCTATCTCACAAGCAAAGGATAATAAATAGCTAATTGTAGTTTTATGATTTCGGAACTTTTGAACAGGATTACTCCTAGTTCAAAAGTTTTACTTTGATAGCGTTAAGTCCTTTTTGTCCCATTTCGGTTTCAAAGGTTACTTTATCGCGCTCTTGCACTTCTTCAAGTAGTCCGTTTACGTGGTAAAAGATGCTCTCCTGTGAATCCAAGTCTTTTATAAAACCGTACCCTTTTGATTGGTTGAAATAGGTAACAACTCCAGTGCGGATTAGGTCTGCGGGGTCAATAGGCTCTTGCTTGGGAACAGCAATCTCAATATCTTCAACATTAATTTTTTCTTTCTCACTTGGATCGGGGGGAGTATCCGTAATGTTACCAAACTCATCAACGTAAGCTATCATGTCATCAAAGTCCTGTGTCTTCTCGGCTTTGCGTTCCTCTTTTCTTTGAAGCTTATCTTTCTTTTTCTTTTGTCTTCTTTTTTCTTGTTCTCTTTTGTTAAATGAGTCTTGTGATCTTGCCATTAGTTATGTTTGAATTAGGTAGTGAAGCTAAGCAATTAGGTTTTGCTTGCTTGAATAATGTTTATTGTTGTGCAAAGGTACGCATTTAGGTTGTAGTAATCAAGATATTTTGAAAAATGGTAATTCTTTAGATTTTTCCATGAATGGGTAAGGCGTAGTTTATCAGACCTTAATATGACAACAAGCGATTACAAACGAATACTAAACGACTCTAACCGTTTATTTACCGAATCGTGTTTTGAGATGGTCGTTACTTTGCATCAACAAATTATTCGTTTAACCAATAAAAAAAACATCATGGAAACAACAATTAACAAAGTAGAACTTCAAGGGTTTCTTGGACGCGATGCAGAGGTTCGCACATTCGATAGCGGACGTACTCTAATTAGCTTTAGTTTGGCAACAAACGAGAGTTACAAAAACAGTAAAGGGGAGTGGGTGGATAGTACCACGTGGCACAACATTACGCTTTGGGTTAACAAAAAGGATGAGAATTACGATTTTCTAAAAAAAGGAGCGCTAGTTGCCGTAAACGGTAAGATGAATACCCGTAAGTACACGGATAAAAATGGGCAAGATCGCTACATCACGGAGGTGGTAGCACAAAAAGCAGAGTTGGCAAAGCGACCGTCTAGAGCGGATGTTAGAGAAAGAGATGAATAAATCTCAGAACTATAACGCTAGGACTAGAGAATTTAAACTCAAGTCCTAGCGTTGTTTTCATTTATAGAGTAAGCAGTTAATTACTTATCAATACTAATACCACTAAAATCGGTGTTTAAGAATAATTAATTCTTGGCATGGCATTTGTTTTATTCATGTAAGAGCACATTATTCCTAAAAAATACTGCCATGAAAAAGTTAAAAAGTACACTTATAGTTCTTGTGCTAGTTTGTCTAGCGGGAACTAATTGGTTGTTTGCCCAGAGTAATTCCAATGAATACCTTGGCTTACCTGGTGATAACCTAAATCTTTATGCTGTAATGGATGTATTTCAGAACTCAGAAACCATTGAGGCATTTGAGAGAAACCTAAACGATCCGGATAAACTAATTAATAACCTCGATTTGAATGGCGACAACCTGGTGGATTACATCATGGTTTACGACTATGTTGAGGATTATTCTCATACCATTGTTTTAAGGGTTGCTCTTAATAAAAGGGAACAGCAAGACGTTGCCGTTTTTACGGTTCAGCAATTTAATGACGGTTCGGTTCAAATTCAGCTTATTGGCGATGAGGCTTTGTATGGACCAAATTATATTGTTGAGCCTATTTATGCAGAGACGCCTAATCCGGGTTATACTGGAAATGCATATCAGGCTCAGGGGAATAACGTAGTTACCACAACCTATTACGAGGTGGCCAATTGGCCGGTTATTATCTATCTATATGAGCCAATATACAGTCCATGGAGTTCGATGTGGTACTGGGGTTACTATCCCCCCTACTGGCATCCATGGTCACCACATTACTGGCATTTTTACTATGGTTATCACTCCCATTGGCATGGGCACTATTATGCGCATTACAGGCCATGGAGATACTATCGTTCCAATAGATATCGCAATGTTTATATTACAAGGATAAGGAACTACTCCCCAACAGTGGTTGTTAATATTAACAGCGGCCGATACAGAGATACCTACAGCAAGCCCGAACGAGTACGGGATGGTGAAAACCTTTTTGTTCAGAAACATCCCAATGGGGTACCAAGGCCAACTAGGCAAAGATTAGAAAACAATAGTATTGAGCGGGAGAGACCCAACTCAAATCAAGGGGCGGACGCCATTGAGCGTAGACCGGTTATGGAAAGGGAAATAGATAGAAACGGCAGTTTAACCCGACCAACTCCTGTTTTGAAAAAACCTAGGGAAACTCAAGGTGTTATTCGGGATGATATTGGGGGGAGTAGGGACAAAGGGGAGGCACAGGAAATAAAGAACCTGCCGCCTAAAAGGAAGACTATAGCTAAGCCTGCAAGTAGACCGCAAAGTGGAACTGTGGCAAAGCCTACAAAAAAACCACAAAAGCCAGCCAAAAAAGAATCGGTAAGGCCCAAAAGAGAAAAGGTGTCGAAGCCAGCTTCAGTTACAAAGCAATCGAGCTCAAAGCAGGAGAAAAAAGGGACTAGCGAGAGAACAGGAAAAAGGGAAAGGACTTTATAAGTTAGTATTACCTAAAGGCTACTAGTAATCGTGCTTGCGTAGCCGAGCGGCAGGATAAATAGTTGAAGTGCTAGTTGTTAGAAATGAAGTAACGCGTTAGTTCTAGACTCATTTATTACCAGTAGCAACTTTATTAAGCAATAAAAAAGAGGCTGTCTTTTGGACAGCCTCTTGATTTATAGGATATTGGGTAAAACTATCTTTTTATCATCTTTCTTACGGTTCTTTCTCCGTTCATTCCCTCAAAGGTGATTAGGTAGATACCAGAACCTAGCCCAGTTGTGCTAATTGTCTTTTGTCCGTTCGGGGTTACTTCCTTTACCTTCTGGCCAAGAAGATTAGATATGGTTACTCTCTCAACCAATTCGGGGTTTGAGATTGATATCTGCTTATTAAAAGGATTGGGGTAAGCGCTAACCATAGAGAGGAGGCTTGTTGGTGTGCTTGTTGTTGCAGTAAGTGCGACATTAACAGTAGTTGTATTATCTGCTATAATCTCAACATCTTCTTCTGTGTGGGACGAATAGTCTACTTTTTCGAGATGAACACTGTATGTATTCACTTGTAAGTCAGCAAACTCGTAATGTCCGCTAGCGTCGGTTATAGTAGTAATGTTTGTGCCAACTATGCTTACCTCAACCCCCTCAACAGGATCACCTGTTGGTGTTTCATTGGTAACTGTTCCGTTAAGCATACCACGAGCTTCGGGTAAAAAGAACAGAGTAGTGTTGGGATACCAATCTGATACGGTACCAGAACCTGGATTGGCTGGCTCTAAAACATCATCGGCCGATATACAGTAAGTTCTGCTAGATCCTTCATCATTTGTGCCATAGAACCTATCATAAGCGCTAAAATAATCATACTCCCAAACTCTGTTAGTATAGACCACAAGGTTGTTCCCCGTGTAAGTATAAGGAACATCAAGTGGGATAAGAATATTATTCTCACCGTTGGGGAAGTTGACAGTACCATCGTAAACCAAGGTTAGCGTTTCAGGATCAATCCAACCGTTAGATAGATCCATCACATCAGTTTCACCTACCCAAATCTTAATGTTCTTTTCTGCTAAGTTTGTTATAAAGTTATTAGTATAGGCAATTGAAGTAAGAGTACCTTGGTTTAGCCCAATTTCATTAGGGAAATAAAGGGTTTGACTGAAATTGGTGCTGTAGTAAAAATTAAATGGTATTCTTACGGCTGGATAATTAGTTCCTGTCCCAATTGTAGTTATAACACTACCCAAAGGTTGAACGGTTAACTTTAAATAATCTGTTTGGTTGTGTGTCGGATTGTGCGGTTTGCAAATGTGTTGTTTTGTGCGTGGGCAGTTTATTTTTTCGTTTCCTTTTTGTGTTTAAGTAGCAAATTGTCTGCTTTGTCGTTTTTTTCTACACTTGGCGGTAACTAATCCGTAAATATAGATTTCTCCTTCGTGTTCTGCCTGGGGTATCCATGGTATATCAAATTCTTTTACCTCATCGTTAGCAATTGATATACCGGGTATAGTTCCTAGTTCTATACCTCCTTCAAGCATTAGTTTAACGGTATAGGTATCCTGGGTTAACAAGCCAATGTTCTCAACTGAAATATTGTACACAACCTCATTCCCTACAATCGGTGTTTGGTTTCCTTTAACTGTTAGTCCCACTAGATTATTATCAAAAAGTTTGTACAGGGAAACATCATCTATGCAAAGCCCTCCCCAATAGGTCTCAGTACCAGTCTTTAGGAATTGTAGTTGAATAATTGATCCAGCATAGTTGCTGAGATTAATTTTATTTTGAGCATAGTCAGTATTTGTTATACCTTTTAACTCGATCAGGTTTTGAAATGGCTGTCCATCCAGGCTAATCAAAAGGTCAACATCTTGAGGATAGTCTTCATCTTCTGCCCTATAATAGAAGGACAACTCGTAGGCGTCATCGAGTGGAAGAGTATAGATTGGTGTAGTTAGGGTTGAACCAGTTTTATATGAGAAAGCCCATCCTTCACCAGAATGAGGAGACCCGTAGTAACCGCTTTCCCAACGATCATTGGTCCATCCTAAGGGTGGCCATTCACCCTCAAACCCTTCAAGAATTAGAAAATCTTCTACTCCGTAAAGTGCAGCGTTTTACGGCGCGTTTCCGCCTTCGCCTTCCTCGTTATGGGCTGTGACAATGTATAGATAATTCCCTGGGCTTGGAATGGAATTGTCGATATATTCTAGAGCGTTTAAATTTGTTGCCACTTCAGTTTCATCAGGCATTCTAATAATGGAGTAGGTTGTGTTTTCTGGAACGATGTAACCACCGTTATGCCCTGTTACAGGAGCATTCCAAGTTATTTTAGCATCATTCCCAACCATAAGGAGCAAAACATTTGTTGGTGATTCTGGAATATCTTTCCCTAGCCATTGAGTTTGGTTTACTTTTAACCCATTTCCAGCAGAATTGCTCCCATAAATTGTAAACCTGTAGAATCCTGGGTCAATGTCAACTGACGTGAAATTGTAGTTTTCATTGGCACCAATGGTAGGATCGTTAACTACATGCTCGGCTGTTAAAGCATCATTAACCCAAAGTGAAACAGATGATAGCTCAGTGAGTGGATCCCCGCCGAAGGTTTCAGAAGGGTTAATCCATTCTATGTTCGCTCCTATAGCACCTACCGTGGGTGTAACTGTTAGATTACCTGGTGCTGCAGGTGATTCTGAATCAGGAAAAGCAGGAACGATACAGATACCAAATGAGTCATCATATTCTAAAATTTCCCAAGAGGAAGTAGCTATATTATACCGCGCAGCACTTCCCAAACCATCAGGTTGATCAATCCACAAAAACCAGGTGTCGGGATTGGTATTGGCTACACTGACCCAAAAGATATCTGGGAGCCCTTCTATGGGTGTAGATGGAGTAAAGTCCCAATGGAACACATTGAAATCACCTGAACCCTCTTCATAAACCACATCTGTGTCAACATGATTAAGAGTTGGAGTTTTGGCAGTAATTAGTGTGCCAGGAATGCCCTCATTGTCTTCATAGAATTTAATTTCAAAATCTAAAGGATCAACATCATTCAAAGGTATCCATTGCGATTGGAAAAATCCCTGAATGCCAAAGAACCTGATGGCTCCAATAGGGAACCCAAAGCCCTCTACTTTCTGGGCAGATATGTATCCCATACTTGGATTTGAAGAAGTACCAGCAGAAAAATCTACAGGAGCATTGCTAAAGGTTGCCTCAGGCATGCACTCCATTGCTTTTGTGTTACTGGGTACTTTCTCTGAAAATTTTAACCTAGTTTCCTGATTTTGAAGCAGGGAAGTTTCATAAAATCTTTCTTTCCTCCTGCTTTTTTCTTGTGCATTGGCTGCCAAAAAAAGACTAGAAGAAATAAGAATAAGAGTTAGTAATTTTCTCATAGTACATTAGTTTTAAGTTAATGATTCTTCTTTAAATTGTGTATCATAAGCAAATATATTTTATGCATAGAGGGAAGCAAAGGAGAATATGTTTTGTTTTTAATGGTTTATTTAGATTTCAAAATTAGCGAAATTTTAATTTTTCCTATTGTTATTACATACTACTCACATACTACACACAAAGATAATGTGCTTATATATAACAACATAGGTTGTTGTGATTTAGTGTTTCTAGGTATGGAACATTATTAGCCTTAATATACCCTATCCTGTTATCGTTTGTCGTGCAGAACACAATTTGGATTCTGGATTTCATTTTTTTAACTCAACCAGAGGTTTTAATAAACTTGAACTGAATATTTTTGATGTATCAGAAAAAGGCAACTCCTAGCACGAAATTTTAACATTTTTGTTTATCATTGTAAAAAGGATTTTTTAGATGTAATTATCATATATTCAGTGGTCTGAGTTGTCAGTGTAAAATGTAAAGAGTTTTAATGAATGGGGATTGAGTGTAAATTGCATATGAAGAAGATAAAAATCACTTTGTTTTTTTTGTTATTTATTCTGATTACAGGGGTAATTATTTCTGTATTGAACAGTGATCGTATTTATGTGGCGGGAAAATCCCCTAAAGAAATAAATGAGAATGACCGACAAGTAGTTGACGATTTGCTCAGGCTTGCAGATTCATTAAAGGAAAATGACATCGATAAGGCTCTGGCTTATGTATTTGATGCTGAAAAAGTTTCTATGGAATCTCAGGTGAGGGAATTATTACCTAGGGTATATGTTGCTAAGGGGAACCTTTTTAAATACAAATCTGATTATCCCGAAGCGTTGAGCATGTTTTTGTCGGCCATCTCACTCTATGATGATATGTAGATTGAAACATCCTCAGATAAATTGCTCTTGCTTGAGTACGGCGATTGTTTACATAATATTAGTGAAGTATATTTTAGTTTGAATAGGACTGAAAAAACACTTGAATATCTTAAAGCCAGCCTGAATGTTTACCGGAAATTAAATAATACATCCCGTTTGGCAAAAGGTGCTCGTAGTATGGGTAGCATATACTATAGTAACGAGATGTATGAGCAGGCACTTGAGTCTTATTTTGAAGTATTGAAATACTATAGGTCTGCTAAAAATGATGATATTTATATAGTTTACTTAAATATAGGAGCCACCTATTTTACTTTAAATGAGTTCGAAAAAGGTGTCCGTTTTTTGAAACTTGCAGAAAAAGAATGTTTGTTTGCTTTGGAAACAAACCCTTCAAACAGTGTGGTTAGAAAAGTACTATCTATTGTATATTACAATAAAGCCTATTATTTCCATTCTATAATGGAAGATGAGAAGGCTTATTTGAGTTATTTGCATAAATCAATAGATGTACTTGAAAATCTGTATACTCCAGAATCGGATGCTCCACTTTTAAAACTCCACAGGTTATACGGCGAGAAAGGTGAGTTTAATCAGGCCTACAAGTATTTGACGTTACATCAAAATATACACGACAGTCTTTTTAACATTGAAAAGACAACGCAAATAAATGAACTTGAATATCAATATGCCACATACAAGCAACAGCAAGAAAATGAGCTAAAGAAAAGGAAAACAGAGCTTAAGTACTGGATGGCATTAAGTGGAATGCTTTTTTTGCTGATTATCATTTTAATAGTTTTGAATCGTCAGAAAAACAAAACAAAAAAAGTTCAACTGGAGAAACAGGGATTGGTTGTTAAGGGAATCCAACTTGAATCTCAGATTAATGTGAAAGATAAGACTTTAAGCAAGAAAGAAAAGGAATTGAAGAATCTAGCGACTAAAATAATTGAAAAAGATAAAAGTATTGGAAAACTTCAGGATTACGTGAATAAAGTTAATACCTCATTAATGGATAAGGTAAAACATTTAAACATAAATGAATTACTTATGAATACGCGTAAATCGATAGAGATAGAGAAAGACCGGAAAGAATTTCTTCTAAGTATTGAGCAGGTTTCCATCCCTTTTTTTAAAAAACTTGATAATGAATATGAGGGATTAACAAAACATCAAAAACGACTTGCCGCACTTGTGAAACATGGTTTCACCGCTAAAGAAATTTCTATTATATTTAATATTTCCCCCAAAGCTGCCCAAACTGGGAAATACAGGCTTAAAAAGAAATTAAATCTGACTGCAGAGCAAGACCTTGAAGAGTTTATAATGAATTACTAATTCAAAAATTATTTGTAGCTGAGTCTAGAGTATAGTACTTTCAACAATCAAGTGTAATCCCTATCAATGATTAGCGGTTTCTCTTCCACAAAAATGTTGTCATTTATACCACATTCCTAAAAGTTACATTTGCTATTCGGATTTAGGTTTCATCAGTGCCAAAATTCTTTTATCAATCTCATCGGCATAGTACAGTGGTCCGCAAATGTGGCATTCGTCAATTTCAAAATAATCCTTGGGTTCATTGGCATTCTCGAAAAGCTTTCTTCCCATGCTTACTGGAATTACGTTGTCGTTGATGCTATGGATTATAAGTATTGGTTTGTGCATATCCTTAACGGCAACTTTGGCGGGGTATGCCTCTTTAACCATCAATTGGCCAACGAAACCAGCACTATGCGCTGCAATATCCTTATGCGATGAGAAAGCACCCTCGAGTATTACACCATCAATGGCTTTGCTGTTCATATTAGCCACCGTTGGGGCTAAATGCCCACCCAGCGATTGCCCATATAGTAACAGCATTGTGCCCTTTACATCGTTCCGCTGGCTTATGAGTTCAACAGCTGCATTGGCATCGCTTAGCACATTGGCACGGTTGGGCTTACCGCTGGAGAATCCGTAACCGCTATAATCAAAAATAAATGCCTGATATCCCATCTTTACAAAAGGGAAAACCAGTGATAGATAGCTAAGGATATTCCCGCCATTGCCATGCAAAAACAGTAACGTTGCTTTTGGAGGCACAGAGTCGGTGGGTGAGATAAACCAACCGTGCAGCGTGTCCTCTTGCCTATTGCTAAAGAGAATATTCTCAATACGATAATCGAAGTCAACAGTATCGCCTTTAGGGTTGATGAACACAGGCGGTTGCTTATGCGATACTATGTGCATAGCGTAAAGCGTATCGCCAGTGTAATCGTGGGTTATGCTTGTTTTAATGGGTGCTTTAAGCGGTTTGGGGTGATAAAATTGGTTATTAAAGCTACAGGATGTAACGCTAACCACTACAATAAGCGTAAGAATTAATGATGTTGGTTTTGCTCTCATGGCAGATGGTGTAGTTTGACAGGTCAGATTTCTATTTAAGCAAAGTTTTTCTTGAAGGTGAAATATACTCAAATATTGTTTTAGGTGGTGCAGTATCTTCTGGAGATACAAACTAACCTGCCCTTTTGGCTATTTCGGTTTGATTTGTGCCACTGATTTCGGTTCAACTTGTGCCACTCTTGGCTGGTTGATTTTATTATTCCTCTACTCGTTATTGTTAGTGTATTTTACGATAATATCGTTTCTCAGCTGCAGGAACATGGCGGTTACCCTATCCATCTTTCCGTTTGAGTAGCTGGTTAAAAACTCTTGAGCTTTTTTGGGGTTTTTCTTTAACAACTCAAGCGCTTCGGCCTCAATTTTACTCTGGTTATCAAACATCTCCTGCTCAAAGGGAGTCCTAACGGCTTGCACATCCTTTGCAACTTCCTGAAACCTTAGGCTGGCTAGGTTATCCACAAAGTCGATGGCCCATCGGGCCGATTTCTCACTGTACTGGTTGGGATTGTAGAGCTTGTAGGTTTCGGCAATGCTGGTATTCCCAGTGTAAATAGGAATGTATGGACTAAAGTATGGGTTGTCGAGATACACCCTGTAAACAGATCGGAAGAG
>CALGIR010000304.1 GCA_937915475.1 uncultured Bacteroidales bacterium | reverse complement strand
ACCATCTTTTCATTATCCAGCGATTGCGAACTAACCCTTGGGTATGTGACTCCCTGGGGGAGTCGAGGGTAAATTTCGCGTATAAGCGAAAGAACCTTAAATCGAATTATATCTGGTTTTACATCTCGGGTAAGGTTTATGGTTATCCGGCCCCAACCATCGCCCGAAACAGAGCTGATTTTTTCTACGCCTTCAACCAGCGATAAAAATCCCTCAATTGGAGCGGTTACCTCCATCTCAACTGCCTCTGCGGTTGCTCCGTGGTGGCTGTAGGTAACATAGATGCTTTTTCCTTGGGTTGAGGGGTATAGCCGTATCGAAAGCCTAGGTGCAGTGGCAATTCCTGCAATTACTAGCAACACAAATATTGCTATAACAGTAAATGAGTTGATATAGGAGGGAAGGAGGGAGGTGTTTGGTTTTTTGGGAAGCATTTTTTTGGTATTCAGTAATAGGTTTTAAGTTTAATGCTTAGTCTGAACCTCAAATTCATCCTGTACCTGAACTTCAAACTCTAAACATCATTATTTCTACTCCTCTTCCCTTACCCATGCCTCGTGCCCAATGGTGGCATTGCCCGTTATAATTGCCTTGTCGCCCTCTTTTAGCCCCTCGGTAATTACCGCCTCCTTGGTGTTGCGTGGGCCAACGGTTACGTATTGCCAGTGGGCAAGCGAGTCGTGCATTACAAAAACCACATCGCGGTTCTGGCGGCGGGCAAGCCCCTCAACAGGGATAATCAGCTGGTTGGGCATGGCACGTCGTACCAGTACCCTTACGTTCATTCCGGGGATAATATTCTTATGGGTTTGAGTAAGCTCGGCAGTAATGGCAACCATTCCATTCTCATCAACCATTCGGTTTACCTCAGTAATTTTCCCCTTAGCTCTAAGGTTGGGATTTGAGAAGGGGTATACCTCAAGCTGAGTGCCCTCGGTGGCCATTTGTAGCTCCGACTCGAGTACCCCGAACGATACCCGAAGCGATTGCTCATTAACAATTTGACAAAGGTACTCGTAGCTAGAGGTGGGGTTGTACTGCTTTGCCTTTAGGTTTACCACCCTGCCAGCAAAAGGTGCGTAAAGCAAAGTTTTGCCTAGCCTGTATTCGTGCTCCTTTACGGAGAGTTCGGCCTCGGAAAGCCCACTCTTAATGCGAGCAGTTTCGAGTATTTGGGCCGAAAGGTTCGATGTGTCGCTATAGCCCAGCATAAGGTGTTTCATCTCAACCTTGGCTCGCTGCAAAGCGTTTTGGGCATGTTGCAGCGCCATTTGCTGTTCCCTGTTGTTTAGTTGTGCCAGCAGCTGCCCCTTTTGTACTATTTGGCCGTTGGTAATGGGTATTAAATCGATAACGCCTTGTGCCTCGAAGGTGATTTTGGCCATACGGCCAGCCTCTACCACACCGTTGCATAGCAGCTCGTGGTAAAAGGTTTTAGTGGCGGCAGGTGTGGTGGTAACCATTACCGGGGTGGGAGCACCCTGCCGATTGGTACTGGCAGACTGCTCTCCATCTGCTTTACCCGATGAGCAGGAAGCTAGCAGCATCAAAAATATCCCTATGAGGGCTTGGGTATAAAGGCGGTTCATCTTTTTAGGTTTTGTGGGTGTTGATAGGCAAAGATATTGATTTTTTGTTAATGGGGGCGTTTTGGTTTTTATTCATGTTTACATAGGCTAACTTTGCGTAGCAATCATTTAATTTAGCTTTTTTAAAGTTCTTCTCCACCTAATGCCGTTAGGACCCCTTGAAATAATAACTAGTAATGCATTGCCCGTAATGCTTGCTTGAGATACAAAGCCAAAGTGCCTAGAGTCGGTAGAGTTATCCCTGTTATCTCCAACTACAAAGAAGAAATCTTCATTAATTTCAATCGACGTTGAATCAGCATTCCAATTGGCAAACTGGCTACAAATCAATTTATGGTAAACACTCTCGACTCTTTGTTTTGGATTCATTCTCATCCCCTCAAAAGGAATAATGATTGGCCCATAATTGTGTAGAGTCCAACTAAGTGCTGAGTCGATTGGGAACAGCGGTAGGTTGTTCTCATAAAGTAGTGTTTGGGTGCCATTAGGTTTTCGAAGAATAGTCATAACAGAATTTATGTATGGTTCCGAGGCCAGGATTTTAGCTTCATTTTTGGTAAGCCAAGTTGTTATGACTTCATCGTATGTATCAACAATGATATTTAATTGTCTTAATTTATCGAGCGCTTTTTTGCTGTCGGCACAGTTAATACAGTAGTAATTTTTAACCGTTGGTGGGGTTATCTGTTCTACTCCATTCACAAAAATAATAGCATTCCTTATCTCAAGAGTATCGCCAGGAAGTGCTATGCATCTTTTAATGTACGTAACATCTCTTTCAGTAGACGAGGTAAATAGTATAATCCTACCCCGTTTAATGCTTGAAACGTATGATTTTGAAAGGATAATATCACCCTGCAGGATGGTCTCTGCCATGGAGTCTGAAAATATCCTAGAGGTGTTGAACAGCGTTATATAAATGACTGTAATTAAGGACAACGAGATAAATGTATAAAAAAAAACGATTTTGCTTTTCCGCATTAATTAAACATTTTTTTATACTTATCAAGTAGTTTGGGATTCATTAGGGGGTTGCCGTAGAGGACTATCCTGTTATCGCCATTGAGCATGAAGATGCGTAGTGATTGATCTGGAGTGAACAGCTTGTTCTCACGCTCAAAGTTAAAGTTATTGTCCCAAAGAACGGTTCCCGTTGCCTTAATGTACGACTGAAAATTACGCATAAAGTATACAGAGTCATGGGTGCTAACATTAAGGATAAAGACCAATTCCACATCGTGGTTTGGTTTAAGCTGCCTAAAAATGCTGTCAACTCTGTTTAACTGCCCATCAATACATGCAGGGCAGGTGCCATCCACAATGGATACCAGCTTAGACTTTCCCTCGATGCTGCCTAAAAGCGAATCGATGTTAAGAAAATGGCCTCCCTTAAGATGTAATAGTTGCTTGGGAAAGGTTATTGTTTTGGTTAGTAGCGTATCGGTTAACCTCTCAACGGTATTTGGTTGGAAGTAGTTGCAGGAACTAATTGTTATAGTCAACAGGGCTATAAAAATGGCAAGGTGCTTTCTCATTCTGTTCTGATTACAGGTTTAGCTTAAAATAGCCCAATGGGTTCAATCGATCATTGAAGTAGGCAATAATCCTATTGTTTTCCTCATCAACGCAGAAGCGAATAAACTTATGACCTGTTTCGATGGTTTGAATGTAGTTGCCGTTTATATCGAATACCATGAGTTTTGAAGGGGAATTGCCTCTCGGCCTTTGTTGTTTGTCCATTATAATCCCTGCCTCATTAAGGTATGCTGCAATAATGTAATTTTTAGCTACTACTACTCCAGTTGGAGAAAAATACTCTTTCCTATTATCTTTATTTTTTTCCCAGTCTGGTCCAAGTATATTGAATTTCAGGTTGCCATTTAGGTCACAAACGGTCATTAAATCGCAGTAAATATTGGGACACACGTAGATGCTGTGTTTTTTCGATAATGCGAAATATGAATGTGATTTTTTGCCAGTAGCGTAAGGATGCTCATAGCCAAATTGAACTATTTCATTGGTGTTTACATTCAACTTTGCTGTTTTTACCTCAAAACTTTTATCTCTATTAATGGTAATGGCCTTCCCGATGGCTATGCTATCGTTTAAAAAGCTATACCTACTAATAAAGAGTTCGTAGTTTAGTGGAATGCTCTCTGTGGGTAAGAAATGATTATTACTTAGTATGCTATCGAGCGGGAACTTCCATAGAACCATTTTTCCATGATCGGATACCCAGAGATCCCTGGTAGTGGCATTGTACACAACGCCCCCCTGCCGGTTAACCTCCCCCGGTCCTTTACCAATTATAGCTGTGCTAGTTACGAATTCAAACGAGTTTTTATCGAATAGGTGAATCCCTTTGGCACCATTGGGAGTATGTTCGTCGATAACCAAGAAGTTGTCAGCTATGCTAAGCCCAGCGTCCCCGAATATTAGGTCGGTTTTAATGTCAACAATTTGATCCTTAACATTAATGATATTGTCATATTTTTTGTAAGTTATTTGCTCTCGGTCGCTGTTGTTTTTACAACTCAATACAATAATTAGAACTGCAGTCAAAAACATAGAATTCCTCATGGTTCTGTAGGTTTTTAATATGGAGTAGCTAAAAGCTACTCCATATTGATAAAGTTGCATTATTTCACTTCTATTTTTAATTTATCTTCAGGCCATGAGTATTCCTTTAAACCATCATACCATCCGTTGCAATAGCAACCACCTCCACCTCTCACGCAACCATTGGGGCATTCTGGGTTTACTGCTTTTGCTTCCTGAATGTTTGTTTGCACAACCAAAGCACCAGTAATTGTCATTGTAGCCACCGCTGCTAAAACTAAAATTTTCTTCTTCATTTTTTCGTTATATTTGTATGTTTTTATTCTGCGCGGCAGCCCGCCTTGTCTAGAGGTTTTATTTCGGGTTGCTGCGCTTTTCTTTTCCCTTAGGGTGGGTACCCACCTTGCTTTTTAAGGGGCTTAGGTTCCCCCTTACTTTTTCGGAACGCTCTATTTTTTGAGCGTTCCGCCTTGCAACCAATGCCTTGCAGCGACTGCTTGGGGTTGGGTTAAACTGGTTTTGTGGCCTCCTTTCGTATTGGTTTGACATTGGTTTAGTTGTATGTATAAAGCAAAAATGTATGAATTTTTTCAGTCAAAAATACTTCACCCCCCCCCCTTTTTTTTGCATGTTATACAGCATGTTTTGGATGAGTAAATGGCGTGTTGCTGTAATTGCGGTGGTTTGGGTGAAAAAAAATTCTTGCTCTCCGAAAAGATTTATTTGTTGTATGGAGTTTTGTAATGCGATAAAGTTGTCCCGTTTGATGAGAATTGAGTGTTTTTACTCGTTTCGTAGGGTGGGAGCACCCTGCCTATTGGGTAAGGTAGACTGCTCGGCATCTACCTTATCCAATAGGCAGGAAGTTATTAGTGTGGGGACTAAGCTAAAGGTTGAAGTTTAAAATACTGATATACTTCTTATGTGCGTGTTTACATATTTTACGGAACTGTTTTGTTTTCTTCTTATCTTCCCAAGGTTGCCCTACCATCCGTACTCTAAACTCCTTGTCTATGAGTAAGGATTTGTCTATTATCCACTTGGGTATATTAGGGTTTGCTATTATGAAAAGCTGATTAGGATCCATAATTACGTAATATCTATTGTTGATAGGCTCAATGCTATTTATTTCATTTATGAATTCAGTATAATAAAGTCCCTCGACAATAAACAATACTGTATGGTTGCCATGCTGCATCTCGCTATCCATCTTTTTATGCCAATCAATGTAACGTTGATAACATGGTGAACACTCATTTAGTAGATAAATTATAGATATATAATCATAACTGTTTTTTAGTTCATCTATCGAAAGCATAGAATCTTGTAAGTGGACTGTATTGAAAACAGACAAATCAAGGGTTTCGTTAAGTGTATCTTCTATTGCTTTTTTTTCTGAAGTATGGCAAGTACATCCCCAGAAAAGTCCTATTACTACTATTATAGCAAGGACTTGTAAGGTTCTTTTTTTCATTTCTCTTTAACTAAAACGAGTATTGGGTTGTCTGTGTAGTTTATGCTGATTACATTATTACCAATTTTAACATTCTGCTCTTTTTTCAATGGATTATGCTCAAAAAAATCCATTGTATTACAACAGAAAATTATGATATTTTCGTCAATCCCTTTAGGGAATTGAAAAGATCTAGTGTTTGGAAGGTCCAGAAATAGAGGGAGGTGATTTGCGTATACGTTGTTGCTCCCATCTTGACTTACAGCATAACAAGTTTTATGCTGGTCGTCAATTCCCACAAAAAGGTAGTCGTTTAAGAAAAATGAATAGTTAATGTACGGGACATACCCTTTTTTTCTGGCGTAGTAGGAAAACCTTGATCTGTTTTTTCCTTCGCGATACCGGTTGGCAAAATATTCTGGCACCTTTCTGTCCCCTGTATCAAAACTAGCTATTTGCTTAATTTTGTTATTGCTAAACTCATATAACTTAAAGATATTGGTAGGAGAAAAGTAGGTTCTATTATTTTTTTTGTAAAAGTTTTGACAGGTTATCTTTATTGCGTATGGGTAATAGCTTTCATTTTCTGTTAATAATGTTTCTACTACGCTTTTTTGTTTTATGCTATACAGGCCTAGAAAATATTTATCACGACTGCCAACACCATTATTTAGAAGAAGAATACTGTCATTATTAATACTAAAAATATCGGCACTGTAAAAGTCATTTAATGGCAACGATTTCTCCAATATACCATCGTAGTTTATTATGGCAATGGAGTTCATGTTTAAAGCGTAAATGCGTTTTTGGTTTTTGTTTATTGCGAAAGATGGTATAAAAATAATCTCACCGGGTCCCTTGCCCTTAATCGTTTTTGTTATAAACCGACCTTCGAAGTCAAAAATATACAGGTTGAAATTCGATAGAATAAAAATTCTATTTCTTCGCTGATCAATACAAACTTTATCTATACTGCTAAGCTGACAATCTTCTCTTGTTTCGAGTTTTATTGTGTGAATTGATTTTTTAACCTGTAAGTTTTTGTGTTGATTTGATTCAAGACGAATTTCTAAGTTATCGTTTTTACTGCTATTGCAAGAGATTATTAAAAACGAGATAATGATAAGTATAACAACAGGATTTCTTTTCATGTTTGAAACTTAATAGTTCTCTAATTATTTGGTTAAAAATAACAGCTAAAGATATTTTTCTTTAGCTGTTATTATCGTAACGTGAATTAGTTCTTCGAGCAATTTCCGGCACATCCAAAAGGGTGGCATGCCCATTTATCTGCGCCTTCGTAACATTCAGTGTTTTGAGTGGTACCGCATTTGTTTGGTACTTCACCTGTTTCAACACGTTCTTTAAAATAGGCTCTTGCGCTTACCATTGAAATAGTGCTGATTAATAGGATTGTTGTTGTAATTATTACTACTATAACTTTCTTTTTCATTTTACGTTATATTAATATGTGTTTTACTCTGCGCGGCAGCCCACCTTATCTAGAGGTTTTATTTCGGGTTGCTGCGCTTTTCTTTTCCCTTAGGGTATGGGTAACCCCACCTTACTTTTGCGGGGCTTAGGTTTCCCCCTTGCTTTTTCGGAACGCTCTATTTTTTGAGCGTTACGCCTTGCAACCATTGCCTTGCAGCGGCTGTTTGGGGTTGGGTTAAGCTGGTTTTAGGGCCTCCTTTCGTGTTGGTTAATACTTTTTATGG
>CALGIR010000303.1 GCA_937915475.1 uncultured Bacteroidales bacterium | reverse complement strand
GTGTCAACTTCAGTAATAGCGTTTTGCCCCATGGCTGCTATGGAAGTTTTTACATAGGTATTGGGTGATACTGTGTAGTGCGATGATACTCCTACAGTTCCCATGTTAGTGCCCGATGTTATATCAAGCCCTTCGCCTCCGTAAAAATTAAGAGGGGTTTTTGTGGTATCGGTTCGGCTTTCCCAAATCTCAATTCTACTCAACCCGCCAAGCCCAAACATCGATATATGGCCTAACTTGGTATTGGGAAAGTTTAGCTTAAATGATAAATCCTGGTAGTTAGGTATTCCAACGGTTCCGAAATCCATGCCCAAAGCGTCGAAAAGGCCCAAGGTTGAATAACGATAGTTTACTAAAAATGATGACCCTTTCGATTTTGAAATGGGACCTTCGGCGCCAAGTTCTAAACCATTAAACCCCATTTGACCAAGGAACTCATATTGCTCGTTGTTTCCGTTTCGCATCTTTAAATCGAAAACACCCGATATGGCGTTGCCATATTCAGCAGGGAATGCACCCGTGTAAAAGTCGGAATTATCAAGTAGCGTATTGTTTAGCATGCTTACTGGGCCTCCCGTTGTTCCAGTCGACCCCCAATGGTTGGGGCTAGGAATATCAACCCCTTCAAGCCGCCAAAGCAGTCCCATTGGCGAGTTTCCTCTAATTATTATATCGTTCCTCGAATCGTCTACTCCAACTACACCAGCAAAGTTAGCGGCCATTCGGGCAGGATCGTTTCGGCTACCCGCATACCTTTCGGTTTCCTCAACCGAGAAGCTGCGGGCGCTTACCGTGGCAAGGCGATTTGTAGGAGAACTTTTATCAATGGTATGCCTTATAACAACCTCATCAACGGAAATCACCTTTTCGTCCATGTATATGTTAAGCACCAGCTCTTTACCTGCCTGAAGGTTTATGTTGTTCATTACTAAATCGTGGTAGCCAACATAGGTAGCCATAAGGCTAACCCTGCCCACCTGAACATCTTCAATTCTAAATTCCCCATTCTCATCAGAAGATGTGCCGATGTTAGGGTTGATATGGGTTAAAATGATGTTTGCGCCTGGGAGCGTGACCTTTGTTTGTTTATCCATCACTACTCCCCTTATGGTTTGGGTTACTGTATTGGCGTATGTTAGCATGGGCAAAAGGCTCACTGCGAGAAGCAAGATTAAACGTTTCATAGTGTAGGTTAATTTTTTAGGATGTATCCTACGCCCTAACAAATGCTATGCCACTTGATAGGAAATTAACCAATTTCAAAAGGATTAGGTAACGAAATAGGGGTATCTAAGCATTTATGAGGTTCTCTTCAAGAAGTCCTCTGAGCTTCTGAGTATTAATATCTTCGTTAATTTCCCCTTCTTTAATAAAGGCCATTTTACTTGTTTCTTCGGATATAACAATAACCAGTGCATCGGTAATATCGCTAATACCAATTGCGGCTCTGTGGCGTAAACCGTACGATGCTGGCAGATTAGTTCTTTCGGTAAGCGGAAGAATACACCGAACAGCATAAATTAAATTGTCGTTAATAATCATTGCACCATCGTGCATGGGGCTGTTTTTAAAGAAAATACTCTCTATTAATCTACTTGATGTTTCTGCATTTATAATATCGCCAGTTTCGGCGTATAGCTGTAAGTTCGATTTTATTGTTATAACGATAATAGCACCAATCTTCTTCTCAATCATATTTCGGCAGGCCCTAATAATTGCCTCAATGTTAACTTTACTATCATACTTTTCAGTCTTTAAAAACAGCAATCGTTCAAGGCTAAAAGTGTTTCTGGTAAGGTATCGGGAGCCAATTAGCAGAAGGAATCGCCTAATCTCTTGCTGAAAAACAATGATTAGCGCAATTACTCCAACACCAATTATTTGACCGAGTATGCCGCTTAGCAGCTCCATGTTTAGCGCCCTTACAACTAACCAAAAAATGTAAAGAATAAAGATGCCCACAAATATGTTAATGGCCACAGTTCCCCTAATAAGCATGTATATTTGGTAAAG
>CALGIR010000302.1 GCA_937915475.1 uncultured Bacteroidales bacterium | reverse complement strand
GGGGTGGCATTATTTAAAAAGACAATCCAATCGTTAAAGAACAAAAATATGCAACAGCTAAGGTGTCACCCCTTTGGTGTTTTAAAAATTCCTGCATTAAACATTCAATAATAATATCACCCCTTCGGGGTTTAAAAGGCCTTTATTTCAAACTATCTATAATAATTTCAGCCCTTCGGGCTTTTAACCAAAACTATTTTACTCAAGGTTTGACTTTAAGTCAAACCTTGAGTAGTATTAAGCAAGTTATACTTCTGTCAAGCAAGGGTTTTTAGATTGATACGATGTTCGGCGGCGGTTCCAATCACCGTCGTTCTATTTTAGCAGGCTGCGCCTGCGATGCTAAACAGTTGCCATTACAGTTTCCAACCCCGAAGGGGTGCAATTATTCTAGCAAAGGAATTATATCAATCCACAACCCCGTTAGGGGTGGCATTATTTAAAAAGACAATCCAATCGTTAAAGAACAAAAATATGCAACGGCTATGGTGTCACCCCTTCGGGGTTTAAAAGGTCTTTATTTCAAACTATCTACAATAATTCCAGCCCTTCGGGCTTTTAATCAAAACTATTTTACTCAAGGCTGGACTCCAAGCATGGTTCAATGTGCCTAACCCAAAAGGGCTGTTACTCAAGGCTTGACTTAAAGTCAAACCTTGAGTTGCAATACGATGTTTGCTAGCGGTTCCAATCAGCGTCGTTCTATTTTAGAAGCCTGTACCTGCGATGCTAAAAAGTTGCCATTACAGTTTCTAACCCCGAAGGGGTGCAATTATTCTAGCAAAGGAATTGTATCAATCCAAAACCCCGTTAGGGGTGGCATTATTTAAAAAGACAATCCAACCGCCGTCGTTCTATTTTAGCAGGCTGTGCCTGCGATGCTAAACAGTTGCTATTTATAGCTTCAAACCCCGAAGAGGGGCAACTATTTTAAGAGAAGGAATAATTTCAAGCCATAATATCACATAATCCTGACAAGCATCATTGTTAATAAGGGGTTACAAAACTAACTTCGCAAGGATCCCAAAGAGGTAATATCAAAATTAAATTATTGTAAAATGCAGAAAATTAACAGCCATCCAATACTTGAAGTACCTAAACCCCAAAAGGTATCCTTTAAGTTTCAGGGCAAAACCGTTGAGGGAGAATCAGGTTTTACCATTGCTGCTGCTCTTCATCAGGCCGGATTTCCTGTGCATAGCCACAGCCTCGATAACAGGGAGCGAAGCCTTGAGTGCGGAATAGGTAAGTGCGGTGCATGCGAGATGCTTGTTGATGGACAAATTAAAAGAATCTGCATTACTTCTGTTGATGGGGTTAAAGAGGTGAGTGAGATTCCACACGAGTACGCTCCATCGGTTAAATCTCCCCATAAGCAAAACTCAATTAAAGTATATAAAACAACTGTTGCAATTATTGGCGCTGGGCCAGCCGGTTTGGCCGCACGCGAAGTGCTTCTTGAGCATGGGGTTGAGAATATTGTTATTGATAATAGCCCAACCATTGGCGGCCAATTCAACATGCAAACGCATCAGTTCTTCTTTTTCGAGAAGGAGAAAAAGTTTGGCGGAATGCGTGGCTTCGATATCGCCAAAACCCTTGCTGGCGAAAATCACGAGGGGATTTTCCTCAATAGCACCGTTTGGGATATACTTGAGGGCAAACGCATTGCCATTAAGAATATTAAAACCGATGAGATATACTACGTTGAGGCCGACCATCTGGTTGTTGCCACAGGTGCTGTTCCGTTTATGCCAACCTTTGAGAATGATGATATACCGGGCGTATATACCGCCGCCGTAGTGCAAAAAATGATGAACCAGGAGTTCACATTGCTGGGCAAAAACGTGCTTACAGTGGGAGCGGGCAACATTGGCTACCTTACCAGCTATCAGCTGATGCAGGCTGGAGCCAGCGTAAAGGCTATTATTGAGGCTATGCCTCACGAGGGAGGTTTCCCGGTTCAGGCCAATAGGGTAAGGCGACTAGGCATTCCCGTTATGCTTGGCAAAATTTTGCTTAAAGCCATACCCAACGAGGATAGGACAGGTGTTATTGGCGCCGTTGTGGCCAATTGCGAAAATTTTAAGCCAATACCGGGCACAGAACAAGTAATTGAGGGCATTGATGCAATAAATATCTGTACCGGCCTTGTGCCCGATGATCAACTCCTAATAAAAGGGAACGAAGTTTTTGGTCGTTTTTGCTATGGCGTTGGTGATGCTATTCGAATTGGTGAGGGCACAAGCGCAGTTCTGCGTGGCAAGCAAGCGGGCTATGAGGTTCTACAAGAAATGGGCGAAAGATACAATTACGATGAGTATCTAAGTACCAGCAAGCAATACATCGATAGCCAGCAGCATCCAGTGCGGGTTATCGATAAACCATTTCAACCCTCTGACGAGCGTAAAGCCAAAAAACCTTTTGTGGTAATTGATTGCCTATATGGGTTTGCCTGTAATCCATGCGAGTTTGCTTGTCCCCATGGTGCAATAACCAAAACATCAACCAGTACAGTGCCCCATATCGATTATGAAAAGTGTATTGGCTGTATGGAATGCGTTTACCAGTGCCCCGGGCTTGCCATATTTGGCTACCATTATGGTAAAGATTGGATTTTCCTTCCCATAGAGTATGAGGCTACAGAGGGAAGTGAGGTTTTTCTTGTTGATAATAACGGCCAAAAAATTGGCGAGGGAATTATTGAGAAAATTCTCAGAAAACCCAACAAAACCAATGTTGCAAGGGTAAAAAGCAAGGATGTTCACAACGATGATTTGCTTAAGGTTAGAGGATTTATTGTTAAGGAGAGTTACCCTACCCCAATTCAGATTAAACCCTCAGATTACAAGTCTGATTCAAAAACCTACGTTTGCCATTGCGACGATGTGAGCATGGAGGAGGTTCTCGAAGCCATAGGCGACAGAAAATTCATCTCTGTTGATGAGGTAAAGCATACAACCCGCTTGGGGATGGGTGCCTGCCGCGGTAAGCGCTGTATTAAGCGACTTAAAACTGCGCTAATTCCAATGGGCATCCAAATTGTTGGCGATGCAACGCCTCGTGGACCCCTTAGTAATCAGGTAAATATGGGCGAACTTTTTCCAAGGGAGGTGCCTGAAACCTACATTACGGGGATTAATGGTAAAGCCAAAAGGGTTGAAAAGATAACCACGCTTGTTGCTGGCGGGGGTATGGGTGGCAGTGCGCTTTTCCGTTACATGGCCGAGGCTGGGCTTAAGCCGGTTATGGTAAATTATGGTCGTGGTGCTAGCTGGCGCAACATTGCGGGAGGTAGAACCGCATTCTCTGTTCCTGAGATATCGCAAATTGCAGCAGAAAACCATCAGATTTTTAAGGATTTACAATCAGTTAGCAATATCGACTATCGTCCCATAAACTACGTTAGTTTTGCCCACGACGAGGCCACCTACAAAGCGCTTGATGAATCGAGAGCATGGAGCGAGGCACACATGATAGAACCAAAGGATTTCCGCAAAGAGATATCGCCCTATTTTAGCAAAACTATTGACACCTATCGGGCAGCGCTTATTTCAAGCAATTGCTGGCAAGCCACGCCGGGTAAGGTTGTTGATATGCTTCGTAAGATTGGGATAGAAAAGGGAGGGACAGTTAAGGAGGATTGCGAACTCATCAGTGTTTACCGCAACGGGAATGGATATGGTGCACTAGTGCGCGACCACGATAAGGGTTACATTGAGTATCATGCAGAGAACTTTGTAAATGCCCTAGGCCCAAATGGTGAAAAGTTTTCGCGCCAGCTGGGTATCAATACTGGTGTTTATCCTGTTAAGCATCAGGCGTTTATTACCCGCCGATTGCCTTGGATGGGCATTGAGGGCTCACCCCTCCCAATGCTTATCGACAGGAGGAACTACAAAGGTTTTAGTGCAGTGTACGGCCAGCAGTTAGCCGAAACGGGTCAGATAATTGGCTGCGCCTCACCTGCTGTTGATTCGCAGGAGGCTGCTAAAAATCTTAAGGTAAACTCGCAAGAGTTTCTTGAAATTGTATCAGAAGTATTCTCCAACTGGATACCCGAGCTCAGCTCAGTTGGCTTCCAAGCGGTTTGGGCGGGCTACTACGTTGAGCCGCGTATGTTTATCGACCCCGCACAAGGCCTGTTTACGGGTCTCCTTGGTCATGGTTTTATGCTTAGCATGGGGCTGGCCCGCATGTATGTTGATGCAATGCTTGGCAAGCCGGTTCCTGAGTACTTCAAGCGTTTAGGTATAACAGGGGATGGGCTACTCGAAGAAGCGTTCAAGTAGGCTTCGACCACCCTTCGACCACCCTTCGACTTCGCTCAGGGTGACGCTCAGCCTGACTATCAGGCTGAGCATTCTAAGATAAAACCAAATATTTAAGCACTTAATTTTATAAAAGGTTCATCTCTGTTAGCAACAGCAAAAATTCTTAGTACTAATTTGTTCGCGACTGTGTTGAGAACCGTTAGTTCATTGCGTACGGATTACAAATCCGCGCGAGCGAGGGGTGACGCTCAGTCTGGCCGTCAGGCTGAGCGAAGTCGAAGCCGACAACCTTAACTCAACTACATTGATACACCATTCTCTTAACTTATTATGGCATAGTTAAAATGATAGTTGTAGTTAACGTGCAAGTTTTTTTATACCTTTGAGCCTGCATAAAATGGGTGTATGACTCTTTCGGTAGTAATTGTTAACTATAACGTTAAGCATTTCCTTGAGCAATGCCTTATCTCGGTTTTTAAATCGTTAAACAGCATTGATTCCGAGGTATTTGTGGTTGATAATGCTTCGGCCGATGGGTCGTGTCAAATGGTGCGCCAGCGCTTTCCTCAGGTTAAACTCATTGAGAATACTGTAAACTACGGCTTTTCATACGCAAACAATCAAGCCATAAGGCTGGCTAAGGGTGAGTTTGTACTGTTGCTAAATCCCGATACAGTTGTTGAGGAGGATACCTTTGCCAAGTGCATCGCCTTTATGAATGAGCATAAGGAGGCGGGTAGCATGGCGGTAAAGATGATTGATGGCAAGGGTAAGTTTTTGCCCGAGTCTAAACGTGCCATGCCGTCGCCCATTGTTTCGTTTTATAAGATTTTTGGACTATCCCGCTTGTTCCCAAAATCCAAAACCTTTGCAAGGTATCATCTGGGGCATCTTAGCCCCAATAGCACCCACGAAATTGAGATACTCTCTGGCGCCTTTATGTTTATCAGAAAAGAAGCACTAGATAAGGTAGGATTGCTTGACGAGAGTTTTTTTATGTATGGCGAGGATATCGATTTATCATATCGAATACTCAAGGGAGGCTATAAGAATTACTACTATCCGGGTACAACCATTATTCACTATAAGGGCGAGAGCACAAAAAAAGGCAGCATAAACTATGTGCTAGTTTTTTATAAGGCTATGATGATTTTTGCCCGAAAGCATTTTACCAGCAAAAATGCATCACTGTACATTATGCTTATCTATTCAGCCATATATTTTAGGGCTGGGTTAAGCCTTGTAAAACGCTTTATCCAACGCGCTATTCAACCACTTATGGATGCACTAATAATGGTTGCTGGCTTTGTCGTTATGATGTTAATTTGGGATAAGCTACATTTCCATGGAAATTGGGGCTATAACTACGGATTGGTGTACATGATGTCGCTGTTTTATATCGTTATTTGGATTGTATCGAGCTGGTTATCCGGAGCATATGATAAGCCTCAAAAGCTATTTGCATCAGCAAGAGGAATTGGATTTGGGACTCTAGCAATCCTTGCAATTTATGCCCTTTTGCCCAATTCTCTTCGGTACTCTCGGGCAGTAATTCTCCTTGTTACTGTTTGGTCCATAGTTTTTGTGCAGCTGGCGCACTGGTTTGTTGGGTTTTACAAAAAGGATGTGTTTACCGCTTTCCGTAAGCTAAAACGTGTTGCTATTGTTGGCAATATGGACGAGATTGAGCGTGTGCGCGAAATACTTAACAATGCTAAGGTCGATTTTAATATTGTGGGATATGTTTCTCCATTAAGCACATTAACCAGCGAGCAGCAAATTGCAACCTTCAATCAGCTCGATGAGTTTGTCCGCATCAATAGTATCGACGAGGTAATATTTTGCTCCAGCAACATATCATCTCAGGATATAATTAAAACAATGCTAACGCTTGTCCCTTTGGGCATCGACTATAAGATTGCTCCACCCGATAGCTCTTCGGTTATTGGGAGTAATTCCATCGACACTGCAGGCGATTTGTACACCGTTGATTTTAGCGCGATATCAAAACCCGTAAATAGGCGTAATAAGCGATTGTTTGATGTGCTTATGGCATTTTTTATTATCCTGTTTTCGCCAATATTAGCTCTATTCATAAAGCGGTTTGGCCATGTGTTTTCAGGGGCTTTTGGGGTTCTGTTTGGTAAGCTCACATGGGTTGGCTATGCACATGCCGAAGGGGTAGATATTAGTGGTTTACCAGAACTTCGTAAAGGAGTTTTTCCTCCTCTAAAAACGAGGGATTTAAAGGGTATTAATCCAAAAATTATTGAAAGGCTTAATATACAATACGCTAAAAATTACAATGTTAATACCGATATGGTTGTACTATACAGCCAGCTGTTTTAGCTAAAGCATTGGGTTGCACAAATTATTTAACCATGAGAAAACACTCGCTTCTTTTCATAATAATACTTGCATTAATAGGTTGTGCAAGTTGCAGTAGTAAGGAATATATTCAGCTAACAGGATTTACCCAGGGCACAACGTATGCCATTACCTATGCTGATATGCAGGGTACAGATTTTCACGGAGACATAGAGCAAATTTTTGAGCAGGTCGACCAATCCATGTCGCTTTATAGGGACAGTTCCATAATCAATCTTTTCAATAGCGCTAATGATTGTTTTGAGGTTGATTCACTCCTGGCGGAGGTTGTGGCATTGTCGTTGGAGTATTCTGCACAAACCAATGGGGCATTCAACATCACCATTGGTCCGCTGGTTCGTGAGTGGGGGTTTCATATGAAAAGGGATGAAGTGCCTTCAGAAAGCCGAGTGGCAGAATTATTGGCTTTTACCGGTGTCGATATGATAGAACTTAAGGGGAATACTCTTTGTAAGAGTAATCCAAATGTGAGCATCGATGTAAATGCCATTGCACCAGGTTTTACCACCGACCTAATTGCCGATTTTTTTGAGACCAAAGGTATTTCCGATTACCTTGTGGAGGTTGGTGGCGAAATTAGAGCCAGTGGCAACAGCTCGCGAGGGAAGGAGTGGTTGGTGGGAGTTGATAAGCCAGTGGATAATGCTTTATCGGGAGAAAATCTACAGGTAATAATTGCCATTTCTGGCAAATCGTTGGTTACTTCGGGTAATTATCGCAAGTTTTTTGTAAAAGATGGTGTACGTTATAGCCACACAATCAATCCTTCCACGGGTTATCCTGTTAATCACTCCCTGCTTAGCGCCACAGTAATCGATTCAACAGCGGCACGAGCTGATGCTCTTGCTACCTCATTTATGGTTATGGGAGTCGATTCAGTCAAATTATGGCTTAGCCAAAATCCTGGCGTTGAGGCTTACCTTGTTTTTTGCTCCCAAGATGGCGACTATAGTGTGTGGATGTCAGATGGGTTAAAGGGAATGGTCGTTGAAAAATAGCTAATCCACATTTCCTCTGCTTGCAGGCAAACCACATGCACCAGAGCCACATCCACAGCCAAAAGAGCGTGGACTATTGTCGGTAGAGCAACTCTCCTGGTCGTTATTTTGATTTTTGCTCCCTAAAAGTGTGAAAGTCAAGATGAAAAAGGCCACAATTATAGCAAGCACACCTAGGGTTAAAAGTAAAAGTTTAAGCGTTTCCATAATTTGCAATTGTTAGCGTGTACTTTGCTAAACACAATTGCAGGTTTATTGTTCAGCTAACTTTTTGCTATGCCCACAACAGGTTCCACAACCTGTGTTACCCTCGTTTTTACTCCACAGCATTTTTTCATTATGTGTGGCGCAGGTTATTCCTCTTTTTTTCATTTCGGGATTTTGCCCAGCAGAGGTCTCGGGGAATTTATGGCTTTTGTGAAAGAAAATTTTAACACCAAACAGCAGAAATACCACTGCCAATATTAAAAGTACAATTAAGAGTAGTTTGAAAAATGCCATTCTTTTTTTTGCAAAGTAAGTAATTATTTCTGTTTAAATTGCACAATAAGCACTCAAATACCACTAGCAGGATTGGACTTTTCTGTGTTTTTTACAATTTGGTTAAACTATCATCATTTAATGTTGTTTACAAGATGTAACCAATTATTCAATTATAGCCGTCCCCCTTCGACTCCGCTCAGGCTGACGGTTCGGTTGAGCGTCACCCTGAGCGAAGTCGAAGGGTAGTCGAAGCCGACAGCCTTAACTAAACGATATTGTATCATCATTTTTTATTCTTTTGATAATTAGTTGATAAAGTTAAACTTTTTTTACCTTTGGATAAAAGCATTAAATCAGTATAGCATGGCAGCAAAATCTTCTCAGAAAACTCAGTTCAGTAAAACCGAATTGCATAACGATTATTACATCGCAAGGCTTAGCCGCGAAATAAGTTTATTAGGTAGGAGGGAGGTGCTTACCGGAAAGGCAAAGTTTGGAATATTTGGCGATGGTAAAGAGCTAGCCCAAATAGCCATGGCCAAGTTTTTTGAGGATGGTGATTGGCGCTCTGGTTACTACCGCGATCAAACTTTAATGATGGCCACTGGCCTGTTTAGTGCCGAAGATTTTTTTGCGCAGCTATACGGACAAACCGATGTTGAGTTAAACCCCGGAAATGCAGGTCGGTCATTTAATAACCATTTTGGTACAAGATCGCTAAATCCAGATGGAAGTTGGAAGAACTTGGCAACAATGAAAAACTCCTCAGCCGATATTTCTCCAACCGCAGGTCAAATGCCCCGTTTGCTTGGATTGGCTTGGGCATCCAAACTTTTTCGCAATAATAAGTCCTTACATCAATTTTCATCCTTCTCAAAAAAAGGAAACGAGGTGGCCTTTGGCACCATTGGCGATGCCAGTACCTCCGAGGGGCATTTCTTCGAAACAATAAATGCAGTGGCTGTGCTGCAGGTTCCTATGGTTACAACGGTGTACGACGATGGCTACGGAATTTCTGTGCCCCGCGAATATCAAACTGCTAAGGGTAGCATATCTCAATTGCTGGCTGGTATTGAGAAAGGTGAAAAGGATAGTACCGGAATGGTTATACTTAAGGCTAAAGGCTGGGACTATGCTGAGCTAATTAGCGTTTTTAAGAAAGGGGTTGAGCAAAGCCGTAAAAAGCATTTGCCTGTTCTTATTCATATCACCGAGATAACACAGCCCCAGGGTCATTCTACTTCGGGCTCGCATGAGAGGTACAAATCGGCAGAACGTTTACAGTGGGAGAAGGACTATGACTGTAATCTTAAGTTTAGGGAATGGCTTATTGAGAGTGGTTATGCTGTTGAGAAGGAGTTGGAAGAGATTGAGAAGAAAGCTGTGAACGATGCCCGTACGGCAAAAAATGATGCATGGAAAAAGTATACCAATCCAATTAAGGAAGAGCGCGATGCGCTTATGAAGATAATTGACAACCGCTCATGTGTGTGCAAGCGCGAGCATATCGATAAGGTTGGATTGATTTCCGATGAGCTAAGAAAAATTCCAAATCCTATTCGTAAGGATAATATGAGCAGCGTGAAACGGATACTAAGGCATGTTTGTACCGATTGCACAATGCGAGAAAAATTACAGTCCGACCTTTCTGCATGGATGAAGGATAACTACGTAAAGGCAAACGATTTGTATAGCACTCATCTATACTGCGAAACAGAAAAATCGGCATTAAAGATTAAATCAATTCCAGCAGTTTTTTCTGATAATTCTCCTGTTGTTACCAGCCGCGAGGTGCTTCGCGATAACTGGGACAAACAGTTTGAGAAGAATCCGCTACTGGTTGTTTTTGGTGAAGATGTGGGCAAAATAGGCGGTGTTAACCAGACCTATGAGGGGTTACAGGAGAAGTATGGCGAGATTCGCATTATGGATACGGGCATTAGGGAAACAACCATTATTGGGCAAGGAATAGGTGCTGCCCTAAGGGGATTGCATCCTGTTGCCGAGATTCAGTACTTTGATTATTTACTGTATGCCCTGCAAACCCTGAGCGACGATTTAGCCACTTTGCGCTGGCGCACAAAGAATGGTCAGCAGGCACCATTAATAATTTCAACCCGAGGGCATAGGCTCGAAGGGGTTTGGCACTCTGGTTCGCCCTTGAGTATGGTGATAAACTCCATTAGGGGCATTTATGTTTGTGTTCCTCGTAACATGACACAGGCAGCGGGAATGTACAATACACTGCTCGAATCCGATGACCCAGCTTTGGTTATTGAACCCCTAAATGGCTATAGGCTAAAAGAGCGTTTGCCCAATAATGTGGGCGAGTTTAAGGTTCCCCTAGGAATCCCTGAAGTTCTTCAGGAGGGAACCGATATTACCCTTGTAACCTATGGGAGCTGCGTGAGAATTGCTCAGGAGGCCGTTGAGCAACTTGCCGATTTTGGTATCTCTGTCGAACTTATCGATGTGCAAACATTGCTCCCGTTTGATATTCCTAATATTATAGTTGATTCGATAAAGAAAACTAGTCGGGTTGCCTTTTTCGATGAGGATGTTCCAGGAGGAGCCACAGCATTCATGTTGCAGAAAGTGCTCGAAGAGCGCAATGGCTTTAACTTGCTCGATTCGCAACCACGAACCATAACAGCCAAGGAGCATAGACCGGCCTATACCACAGACGGCGACTATTTCTCAAACCCCAACGCCGAGGATGTGTTTGAGACTATTTATGAGGTTATGCATGAGGTAAATCCAAATCGTTATCCAAGGTTGTACTAACTGGATTGTATGCAATTAACTGAGCCCAGTTTTTTTCAAGGATGCTTATTCATTAACCTTTCCTTGGCGCATAAAAGCAGGGCAAGTTGACTTGGGTCTCTTTTTTTCGATGGTGCACTTTAACCGTTTGGATATGGACTATATTATGCTTATCTTATAAAATGCCCCGAATGTTCCTTGTAAAATAAAAAGAGGAGAAATATAAAAATTTTCTAACCCATAAATTAAAATAAAATAAATTTGCTATGATTACAAAAAAGGAGTTTTTAGAATTATCTAATGTTCATGATGCTACTTGCATCTCAATTTATATCCCTACGCACAGAGCAGGCGAACCTACACTTCAGGGACAGGACGCTTTAAGTTTGAAAAATTAGCTTAAGGAAATTACCCAAAAGTTGGAAGAGAGAGGCTTGGGCAATCGTGAGATTGATACCCTGATTAAGCCAGTGGAAGCGTTGATTGAGGATGGTGAATTCTGGCGTCATCAATCCGATGGATTGGCGATTTTTGTTGCCGCTGATGTTTTTAGGAAATTTACGGTTCCAATTAGTTTTCAGCCAAGTACCTATGTTTCCGACAGCTTTTATTTGATGCCATTAATCCCGTTGTTTAACGACGATGGTTTATTCTATCTTTTAACACTTAAGCCAGATGGGGTGAAGTTTTACGAAGGTACCCGATACTCAATAACCGATATAGACGTAACAGACATCGTACCTTCTGCCATTGAAGACATTGCAGGCTACGATTACGAGCCTGAGTCTGTGAAGTTTCGCGTACAGCAAGGTCACAAAGGAGCAGGTGTTCACCATGGGTACGATAAAGCAAGCGATGACGCTGAAAACAGTTTGCTACGCTTTTTCCGTGAGGTTGACAGTGGATTAATGACCCTATTGCACGATAACCAGAAACCTCCATTGGTGTTAGCTTGCCTCGATTCGCATTTTTCTGTTTACAGCAACGTAAATTCTTATCGAACTCTTTTCCCTCAGAATATTTCAGGGAACCCTGATGAATCAGATGTTTTTTCTCTTCATGGACAGGCATGGGATGTGTTGCAGTCGCACTTTAGAGAAAAGCGTAAAGATAAAATTAGCCTATTTTTGCAGGCGCAAGCTTCTGAAACTGTTTCATCACAAATAGAGGACATTGTGCCAGCTGCCTTTGATGGCCGAATAGATACTCTGTTTATTCAGACTAATACCGATATCTATGGCAAATACAATAAGGAAAGTAGAAAGGTGGAGCTACCTGAACAGAAGGAAGCTAGCACTGATACTTCACTATTAAATTTGATTGCTGTGCATGTTATCGATCAGGGCGGGTCGGTTTATTTTGTACAAAAGGAGGATATGCCCGATAAAACTTCAAAATTAAATGCTCTATTCAGATATTAACTAAAAGGAAGTTGTTTTGAGACATATTTTTAGTTTCATGCCGCAGGTAAGTAATTGTCTTTTCAGTTAGTCTGTCCAGATTTCATTTGTTTACCGATTCCCTCACCTAGTCCTAGGGCAAGGTTGAGGGTTTTGTGTAAAAAGCATATTGACAAAGATCATTGTTTTTAGAAAGCGTGCTCATCAGAAAAATGTTGATAAAAAGTTCTTTGAATGCTAGTTTTGTTGTTCTAATATTATTTTACCAAAAAATACTTGAGTTTATGAACTGGCTAAACAACATTAAAATAGGAACACGGCTAAATATGGTGATGAGCATTTTTGTTCTCGTGGTCTTAATTTCCTTCGGTTTGTACATTAATTCTGCGATGAAAAACCAAATTATTAGTTCAACAGATAGTCGAATGCGGGAGCAAATTGAAGACTTGGTTGAGCTAATTGATGTAGAGTTAAAGGGTAATCAAAGACAGGTAGAGATATCGTTGCACCTAGCAAGCAATTTCTTTAAACGTCAAGGGGAGTTGATGGTATCTGCCGAAGAAACGGTTAGCTATAATGTTGTTAATCAGTCTACAAAAGCAACTATCCCTGTTTCAGTAAACCTTTGGTATATCGAAGGCGCTACGGTTCAGAATAGTTTTGGGATTGTTGATAATATCTCATTAATGGGAGTCCCTACAGCCACAATTTTTCAGAAAACCGATTTGGGCTATCTCAGGATATCAACAAATGTGCGAAACGAGGACGGTAGTCGTGCCATTGGAACATATGTTCCATTTGATAGTCCTGTGGTTAAAGCAGTTGAAAGAGGAGAGGTTTATACTGGAAGAGCTTGGGTTGTAAATGATTGGTATTTGACAGCCTATGAGCCTATTAAGCATAATGGTGAGGTTGTGGGTATGCTCTATGTGGGTATGCCCGAGAAGGATCTTGACGGGATTAGCACTTTTTTTAACAATAAGAAATACTTTGAAACTGGATATCCCTATATCGTTGGTTCCGACGGTACTCTCATTGTTCATTCAACTGATACGAAAAAGAACATTAGTGGAGAAGAGTTTTTTAATAAGATGAATAGAAACAAGACCGATGGGATATTGTCAATGGAGTATGAGTGGGAAGGTCAAAAGAAGATTCAGTATTATCAATATTACGAGCCAATAGATGCTTTTGTAGCTGCTGGGTTTAGCGTTACAGAAATGAGTAAAATACTGAACAGAGTTCGGTTGACTATTTTAATTGTAGTTATTTTGGCAAACTTCACAATTCTGCTTGTTATTAGGCTTGTTGTTCAGTCCGTTGTTAGGCCTTTAAGAAAAGGAATAGATTTTGCCGTTAAAGTGGCCGAAGGTGATTTAACAGCAACCATAGATATTCACCAGAAGGATGAAGTTGGTGAGTTGGCTTCAGCCCTTAGGAGCATGATTGAGAAGATTAAAAATATTATTGAGAATATAAAAAGTGGAGCCGATAGTATAGCTGGAGCAGGAAATGAGGTTAGCTCAGCATCTCAGCAACTTTCGCAGGGTGCTAACGAACAGGCATCGGCTGCCGAAGAAGTAAGTAGCTCAATGGAGCAGATGGCAGCCAATATCCATCAGAATACGGATAATGCCCAGCAAACCGAAAAGATAACGCTTATTGTTTCGCAAGGGGTTCAGAAATTGGGTGTCGCTGGACAGGATAGTTTGTCGTCAATTCACGATATTGCAGATAAGATTAGCATAATTAGCGATATAGCATTTCAGACTAATATACTTGCCCTTAATGCTGCCGTTGAGGCAGCCCGTGCCGGCGAGCATGGCAGAGGGTTTGCAGTTGTTGCCGCTGAGGTTCGTAAACTGGCAGAGCGTAGCAAGATTGCTGCCGATGAAATTGTTGCCCTTGCATCGCATAGTGTAGATTCTACTGAGGGTGCATCTGCTATAATGTATAGCGTTATCCCCGAGATTGAAAAAACGGCCAAACTTGTTCAGGAGATTGCAGCGGCAAGCAATGAGCAGAACTCGGGCGCCGAACAGATTAACAATGCCATTCAGCAGCTAAATCAGGTTACTCAACAGAATGCCGCTGCAAGCGAGGAACTTGCAACTAGTTCCGAAGAACTGAGCAGCCAAGCAGAGCAGTTGAAAGACCTAATATCGTTTTTTAAGGTTGAAGAATCGGGTAAAGGTTATGTCGCTAGAGTAAAATCAGCAGTAAAACCAGAGGTTAAGCAGCAAGTTAAGCATCAAAATATTGTTGAGCGTAAAGTTAGTCCACAAACGTCTAAATCTAAGGGTATTCAGTTAAAGGGATTTGATAATCCTAAGTTGGACGAGGGATACGAGAAGTTTTAGTCTTTTCATGGATTTCTTAGGTAAGGGGGCGCACTAGCTGTAGCCCCTTTTTTTAGTGATATTATTCTGTAATTCTCATTAACGAATATCTATCAGACTATCCGTTGAAAGTTAATGAAACAAAAACTAGTTTTTGAGTGTGTTTTGGCCAAATGGTTATCCGACACGAATGGTATTTTAGTGAGCGTTATGCAGCATCCAAATGATTTTATATGGTTAGCGAATACTGTTTATCGAAGAGATAAGATTTTAACCTAAAACGACAAGTGCTGAAAGTTAGCAGGTAAATATGGGGAGGGGGAAATAACGTTACTGTGAACAAAAAGTGAATTTGCCTATGAAAGTTTCCTTTTTCGATTGCAGTAGATGAAATTACATTTTTCCGCTTGCGCACTCAGTCATAATCATTCTGCATGCGTTTTTGTTCCCCATGCTACAAGCCTTATGGAAATCGGGGCAGGCTTTAATCTTATCGCCCGACCGTAGGTAGGCCATACCCCGATTGTAGTATGCCGTGGCATTATCGGGGTTTAGGTCAATTGCTTTATTGTAATCAGCTATGGCCTCTTCAAACATACCAAGTCGATATTTTGCGAATGCTCTGTAGTTAAGCGCAGAAGAGTTTCTAGGGTTATCCTCCAGTGCATCAGTAAAATCTTGTAAAGCATCTTCATAATTCTCGCTTTGCATATTGGCCACACCTCTATTTATGTAGAGTTGGATACTTATAGAACTTCCACTAAACCCGATGCCCTTATCAAAGCTGTTTATTGCCTTAGCATAATCGCCCTTAAGGTTGTGAAGAATTCCCTCCCTGAGGAAAAATTCCGGATTATTTGGGTAGTAACGTATTGCGCTTTCAATATACTTTTGAGCGTTTTTCAGGTTGTTGCTTAGCAGTGATGCCCTGATTATGCCCGAGAGGGCTGACGTATCCCTAGGTTCCTGAACCAGAACTTGGGAAAATAAATTAATGGCCTCATCATATTCTCGAACCTCCAGTTTCTCGAATCCCATAGCTAAAAGGTTGATTCCTTGAGAGAATCCTAGTTGATGTATACTTAATAGCAAGACCAGCGTTAGTATATGTTGTGCTCTTATCATTTGTGGTAGTAAAGAGTTATGCTTTCTAGTTTGATATGGTTGTCTCAAATTTTGTTCGGTTTGCAATTGCCCTTCCAAGGGTAATCTCGTCTGTATACTCTAAATCATCACCAAAAGCTACCCCCCTTGCAATAACAGAAACAGAAACAGGGAACTGATTAATTTTCTTAAAGATATAAAAATTTGTTGTATCTCCTTCAAGTGTGGCACTCAATGCCAATATAACTTCTTTTACGTTACCTAGCTCAATTTTGTTTACCAAATTGCCGATGTTAATGTCGGCAGGGCCAATACCCTCCATGGGGTTTATTACTCCCCCCAGTACATAGTACAAACCATGGTATTGGTTAGTTGCCTCAATCGATAGAACATCTTTAATGCTCTCAACCACACAAATTTTGGAAGCATCGCGGTAGGGATTAGAGCAAATTGAGCAGGTTTCAGTATCGGAGATGCTGTTGCACTGTTTACAGTACTTCACCTCCAATTTTAGCGTTGTAATTGCCTTTGAGAACTGGGTTACCTCTTCAGTGGGTTGTCGCAACAGGTGAAGCACTAGGCGTAAAGCAGTTTTTTTGCCAATGCCTGGTAGTTTTGAGAACTCATCAACAGCATTCTCTAGAAGTTTTGAGGGGAAACTCTGTATATTCATCATAGTTAATTCGTGCTAATGCAAATCTACAAATAATCAGTAAAAGCAAGGCATAAGAAAAAGTTTTTTATCCCGTCTTTTTTCTCTAGCATTGCAGAAATATCAATAGATGGTGCGATGGAGCCAATTTGGGTGATACTTATCATTGCTTTATATTTCGGAGTTTTACTGTTAGTAGGAGCTTATACAGGTCGTAATGCTACTAACGAATCGTTTTTTTTAGGTAACCGGCAATCTCCATGGTATGTGGTTGCTTTTGGTATGCTGGGGGCTTCGTTGTCGGGTGTAACATTTATTTCAGTTCCTGGCTATGTTGGCGACAGTCAGTTTTCTTATCTACAGCTTGTTATGGGCTACTTGTTGGGATATTTTGTGGTTGCCAACGTACTTTTGCCCTTATACTATAGGCTTAATCTAACGTCAATTTATACCTATCTTGATACCCGATTCGGATTTTTTAGCTACAAAACTGGTGCGGCTTTCTTCTTAATATCCAGGGTAATTGGGGCTTCGTTCCGATTGTTTTTGGTGGCTACTGTGCTGCAAGTTAGCGTTTTTAATGCTTGGGGTGTTCCCTTTATTGTTACGGTTGTTGTTACAATACTGCTTATTTGGTTATATACTAATAGGGGGGGCATTAAAACCATTATCTGGACAGATACCCTGCAAACAGCAGTTTTGCTCACCGCTGTTGTGCTCACTATTTATTTTCTGGCTCAGAAGATGGATTTGTCGTTTGCCCAAATGGTTCAGGTTATTAACGATAGTGAGTATAGTCGAACCTGGTACTTTGATGATTGGAATGATAAACGACATTTCATTAAGCAGTTTTTTAGCGGAGCCTTTATCACCATTGTAATGACTGGTCTTGACCAGGATATGATGCAGAAGAATCTTAGCTGCAGAAATATTCGCGATGCCAAAAAGAATATGTACTGGTATGGTTTTGCCTTTTTACCTGTGAATCTGATATTCCTTTCGCTGGGAGTACTGCTTTTTATCTTTGCACACCAGCAGGGCATTCCTATCCCCGAGCAAACCGATGAACTTTTCCCAATAATTGCAACTCAGGGATACTTGCCCAAAGCGGTGAGCATACTCTTTATTCTTGGCATTGTTGCTGCTGCTTATTCGAGTGCCGATTCGGCACTAACTGCGCTAACAACATCGTTTACTGTTGATATCCTCAATCCTAAAAACAAAACAGAGACAGAACTGAAAAGTATTCGTCGCGTTGTTCATATCTCCATATCAATTCTGATTGCTGTTGTTATTATGATTTTTAGAGCGGTAAACAATCAGAGTGTTATCAGTGCAATTTTTACTGTGGCCGGCTACACCTATGGTCCACTTCTGGGTCTATATGCGTTTGGACTATTTACCCGATTCAAGGTAAGGGATAAATGGGTTCCCATAGTGGCAATTCTTTCACCTGTTCTTTGCTATTTCCTTTCAACGTATTCTGAGATTCTGTTTAATGGCTATAAGTTTGGCTTCGAACTATTAATTGTAAATGGAGCATTTATGTTTTTAGGATTACTGATGCTAAGCAGGAGAGGCGAAAGGGTTGAGAGAATATAGATTTATTAGTTAAACTATCCGTGTCTAATTATCAGAATAATGAAGCAGAACCTACATCAATAGAAAAGCAATACTTCGGCCTTGTATTTACCCTAGTGCTTATTGGGAGTAATGGGAGGGAGGTAATATCGAAATTATGAATAATGAGAGGGTTCGCAGAATTAAATCCAAACTATTTATTCCATGGAACAAGCAATTGAACGCCCCATTTTTAATAACTGTTCTTTGTTCTCATCCAAAATCCCAATCCTTAAATTCAGGTCATTTTTGGTTATCATATTAGTGGGTATCAAAAACTTTGATTGTGCTTTTTACTCAATATGCATTTAATTAATGCGTATCTTTGTCAGTTGGCAGTAGAAGTTAAAACTTAATTCTTAGTATGGTAGTTTACAACAGGTTAACACTTAGAGACGTATTAGTTGCATCGGCAGCACAGTTTCCCGATAGGCCATCGCTTTCGTTTGTTGGTGGTAAGAGCATTACATATAGTGAGATGTCAATTATTGTTCGCAATATCTCGAGTTTGCTCATTACACTAGGTGTTGAAAAGGGCGATAGGGTTGCTTTGTTAGGTGAAAATAGTCCCAACTGGGGTATTGCATATTTTGCAATAACCAGTATGGGTGGAGTGGTTGTACCTATCCTTCCCGATTTTACCCATCACGAGGTTAAGAATATAATTGAGCATAGTCAGGCCAAGGTTATTTTTACCAGTGCCAAGCAGTTTCCGAAAATTGAGAATGAAGCTAAGGCCGCTTCTCCCGATATTGTTTTGTTGAATACCTTAGATGTTGTAGTACCTAAAACACAGTTCGCCGATTTACCAACGGTTTATGAAACTCCAGAACCTCTTACAAATATCGATTTTACAAGTTTGGAGATACCAGAGCCCATGGAGGAGGATTTGGCTGCAATTATATACACCTCAGGCACCACTGGCCGACCAAAAGGGGTAATGCTTAGCCATAAGAATTTAATCTCAAATAGCCTGTCAACCTTCCAAATTCAGAGTATTACATCATCCGACAGGTTACTTAGTATTCTTCCGCTTTCCCATACCTATGAGTGCACAATTGGGTTTATAATGCCCATTATGCGTGGCGCGTCGCTTTACTATTTGCAGAAGCCAGCTACTGCCTCAGTACTGCTGCCGGCTATGCAGCAGGTTAAGCCAACCATGATGTTGGTAGTGCCGCTAATCATCGAAAAGGTTTTTAGGGGTAAGGTTTTGCCCGAGTTAACAGCATCAAAGTTTATGGCAAAACTTTATGGCTATAGTTTGTTCAGGAAAGTATTACACAGAATTGCTGCCAAAAAACTTTATAAAGCATTTGGTGGTGAGCTACATTTTTTTGGTGTTGGAGGATCGAAATTATCAGCGGATGTTGAACGATTCCTTTATGAGGGTAAATTCCCCTACTCAATTGGTTATGGGTTAACGGAAACATCTCCGTTGCTAACAGGATCATCTCCAAAAGCCGTTAAATTTAGGTGTGCAGGAACTTCATTGCCAGGTCAAGAGTTGAAGATTGCCAACCCAAATCCAGAAACTGGCGAAGGGGAGGTATGGGCACGCGGTGCAAATGTGATGATTGGGTACTATAAAGAACCCGTACTGACCAAAGAAGTTTTAACTGATGATGGTTGGTTCAAAACTGGTGATCTGGGGTATCTGCATAAGAATGGTGCTTTAGAGCTTAGAGGCAGGTTAAAGAATATGATTATTGGGGCAAGTGGAGAGAATATCTATCCTGAGGATATTGAGGAAGTAATTAATTCTCACTCGCTTGTGCTAGAATCATTGGTGTATGAAATAGGAGGGAGACTTGAGGCTAAGGTTCTGTTAAACTATGAGTTGCTAGAGGCTAAATATGAGGATTTTAAAAAGGCTGCAAAGGAAATGCAGGATTCAATTGGTGATAGCATTAATGAGATAATGGATGAAATTAAGTTGCATGTAAATACTCGTGTAGCGGCGTTCTCTCGTTTATCTGTTGTTGTTGAGCAGATAGAGCCCTTTGAGAAAACACCAACGCATAAGATTAAACGCTTTATATACGCCCCAGATTATTGTGTTTAGTGCTCATTGCTTGTTATAGTACACCAAGAAGTTCTTCCAGTTTAACCCCTCTAGAACCTTTTAGTAGAATAAAGTGATTCTTTATGGGCTTTTCTTTAAGGTGGATTTTTAGATCATTAACTTTTGCAAACCAATACTTTGGGTTTTCGGTAATTTCCCTATAATTTTTGCCAACTGTATATACAGTTTCGAATAGTCCTTTCGCCAATTGGTAAGCCTGCTCATGCTCTGCTCTGGCATAATTCCCAAGTTCAAGCATCTCACCAAGAACAACAGTCTTAGCGTTTTTATGCTTAATAGAATGGAAATTTAAAAGAGCAACTTCCATGCTACTTGGGTTTGCGTTATAGGCATCGAGCACAATTGTATTATGCTCTGTCTCTATTATTTGCGATCGGCTGTTCTGTGGGGTATAATTTTCAATTGCAAGCAGGCAACTCTCGATGCTAATCCCAAAGTATTGTCCAACAGATATGGCTGCAACAATATTTTCAATATTATACTCCCCAACCATTTGGGTGCTTAATCCCAATTTTTTATTGTCGTTTGCAACTTCGAGTTCCAAAAAATTACCTTGGTTGGGAGTAGTCTGTGCATTAATCGTTTGATTGTTATACTTAACAATACCATTAAAATTGTATTGATGCAAAAGCGTATTTAGAATCTGATTTTTTTCGTTTATAAAAACTACTCCGTTATTGCTTGCTAGGAATCGGTATAGTTCCGATTTGGCCTTTCCAACGCCTTCAATCGAACCAAACCCCTCTAGATGAGCTTTGCCGATATTGGTGATTAGCCCATGGGTTGGTTTTGCAATGGTACACAAGGTTTCAATCTCACCTATGTGGTTGGCTCCCATTTCAATAATTGCAATTTGATGTTGTGACGTTATAGAGAGTATCGATAAGGGTACGCCGATATGGTTATTGAGATTGCCTTTGGTTGCAAATGCATTAAATTGTGCCGAAAGAATTCTTAGTATAAGTTCTTTAGTTGTGGTTTTACCATTGCTGCCCGTTAGCCCAACAACTGGGATGTTTAATGATTTTCTATGTCGTTTTGCTAAGTCTTGAAGAAATATAAGGGTGTTTGGAACATACTCAATGTTGTGTTTGTCCTTGAGGCTTTGGTCATCACAAATAGCCAGGAAAGCTCCCTTACTTAAAGCATCTTCTGCAAATGCATTCCCATCGAAATTTTCTCCCTTAAGGGCAAAAAACAAACAGTTGCCCTCTACGTCCCTACTATCTATGCATGGCTTATAACCTTGCTGAATGAGGTTGTGAACTTTTGCTAATGTTTCCATGGGCTGGTACAAAAAAGAGACCTCATTATATAATGAGGTCTCTTGGTATTCTATTGTGAAAATAATTATTTATATCCGGTTTGTGAACCAACGGCCTCCATTGCGCAACGGAAACCAATATCGTTGGTAGATGATTCTTCATCTAAAAACCTACGAGTACCAGGGCTTAACCAGTATGCCCTATCGCGCCATGAACCACCTTTGTAAACCCTAACTTTATCGTTTACTAACGATGTCATACCTTCTTTTGGTCTATCCTCCCTAGTTGTTTCCCCTTGGTAATACATACGAGAGGAATTTTCAGAATTATCAGCACCCTCCATAGCGTAATCGATGCTTGACGCAAGGTCTCCTTCGAGGTGGTTAACGTAGTATGCTTTATTATAGTTTTGGCGATTAGCCGCTTCTTCTGGGGTTACATCCCTGTAGCGAACTCGACCTAAACTATCAACACTTTTCAGCGATCCGTCGTCGTTAATATCTAATGTTTTAAAGATGTTACCACGGAATGGTCTAAATTCGTCAAAATCCTCAAATGAATGGGGACGATAAACATCAAGAACCCACTCGTTTACGTTTCCAGCCATACAGTAGAGCCCGTAATCATTTGGCCAGTAACCTCTAACTGGTCCAGGGATTGGCTCATGGTCGTTTAAGTTTCCAGCAACACCCATATAGTCACCTCGTCCACGCACAAAGTTAGCCATCATTTTACCTCTGTGTTTTGATGAGCTATTCCTAATGTTATGCCCGTTCCATGGATATATTTTCCTTTCGACTACTCTTTCATCGTAGGTATTGCCTATAAGGCCAGAGGCTGCAAATTCCCATTCCGCTTCGGTTGGGAGTCTATACTTAGGAAGAAGTAGTCCATCTTCAAAGGTAATCCTTCTACCTTCTTCTTCGCCTGGCTTAAGGCTTGGCTTGTTTTTTCTAACAGAAGCCTCGTACATGCCTAAGAGATAGGCGTCTGTATTGAAGTTTTCGGCATCTACTTGCTGTAAATCAAGGTTTATGTAGCCCGCCTTAACAAGAATCATTTCGTTTACCCTGTCGGTACGCCATAATGCATAGTCGTTTGCTTGAACCCAACTAACGCCAACAACAGGAAAGTCGTTATAGGCTGGATGTCGTAAATAATTGTTTACGTATGGTTCATTGTATCCTAAGGGACTTCTCCAAACCAGAGTATCGGGAAGAGCCTTCTTGTATACGTTTGGATATGATACATAAACCCTTTTTAGCCAGAATAGGTATTCGCGGTAGTCCTTGTTTGTAACTTCGGTTTCGTCCATGTAGAATGAAGCAACGGTAACCCTGCGTTGTACGCTGTTCCAATCATACATCAACTCCTGTTCGGTTCTACCCATAATAAAGGTTCCCCCTTCAATAAAAACTAGCCCGGGTCCTGCCTTGGGTGAGTAATTCTCTACAACCTCGAACCCACCATGATTAGGGTCGTTGTAATTCCAGCCAGTCGTGGGCGAATCACCAGATTTACCGCCGAAAATGCTGCATGATGAAAATGCTGCAGCGCTTGCAAGCAGCAAAACAATAAAACTGTACTTTAATTTCATAGTTGATGTTTTTTCCTTTGAGTTCAACTGTTTTCCAACTTCAAATATAGATATAATTGTATTAATTACATATAGTAATTGATATAAAAACTAAAAAACGGGACTATTTATTGTGCGAGTTTTCTTTCTCGACCTCTTTTTATACTCAAAAAACATGGCAAAGGTTACTTCATGTGAAGAAGTTTTTAAACCTCTGAAATTATTTTCGAAGATACTGAAATCATAACTATATGCAAATGAGAACTTTTCATTGTGGTAGCCAAGCAGGAATGCAAGGGTATGGTTACGAAAACCTATCCGTTCTTTTAACCATAAACCCGACTCAAGGTTGTAATGGCGCAGGTACAGCCCTAAACTTATTTGTTTTATATCTAGCTGTTGCTGATATATAATATTTGGCGAAATGATTAAACTTTTACGGAAAAGATACCTTTTGTATAGATTAAATGCTGCACCAATTTGAGCAGTGTACTTTCTGGATAGGACAATGTTGTTTTCCCCATTGCCCGAGATTTTGGATTCGGAAAGATGGTGTACCGAAAGACCACCATAGAGGTAGTCCCATTCAGCTAGTATTCCTGCAGCAAAATCAGGAACAAAATTGCTTTTACCTGAAAATCCAGGTGACCCAACAATGTCACCTTCCTCATTTACCATATCGGGAAAAATCAAGTTCTGGGTGTTCTGTGATTTGAATACTCCGCCTGCTTGTATACCGCCTCTGACCTGAAAATTATATGCTATTTTAAATGTGTAAGAATAAAGTAGGTTGGCGTTTAGGTTGTTTAATGCACCTAGCGATTGCATATCGTTAACGATGTTTATTCCTAGTCCGCTATTCTGCTCGATAAAATATTTATCGTAGCTAATTCCGTAGGTCATGAAGGGGGATTCAGAAACAAGCCATTGATTTCTGTATGAAAACTGTAATCGTTGATGCTTAGGATGGCCTACATAGGCAGGGTTTAGATATAATTGGTTAGAGAATGGTTGCGAAAAACTGGCATCTTGCGCATTACTAGTGAAAAAGGTAAGAATAAGGAGAAATGTTACGTGTATTTTTTTACTAGTAAGCATTTGTATAAACCAATTATTACGTGCAATTTAAGTAACCGACTTTTAAATGATCTTATTGTACAGGCAACCTCTTTTATTGTCCATAAAAAACACCTGTCATAGCGATACACCTATAATAAAACTATATATTGTGCGTTACTAAATTTACTGTTAAAGTTAAATCAATCTTTTTGTTTATTTACAAAGTTAAAAAAATAATAATGTCTCGATTTATTTTTTTGTTGAGTTGCTTGCTAATATGCAGTGGGGCGGTTAATGGTCAAACCTATTCGCGCAGCATAGCTTGGCCAAAGGAACCGATGGAGAATTTCAGGGTTGTTGAAGAGAATGGGGATCATTTTAAACCCCATCTTAGGTTCGATGGCAATGTAGGCTACCCACTTTCTCCGTTGATGATACCCTATTATACTGAGACTATCCCTGTTTCGGATGCAATTGAAAGTTCTGAACATGTTTTGGTAAGCTTTACTAAAATGGATTATGAGGCTTTAACATCAGAGGAGGCAAAACTTTTTTCGCAAAGCGATATAGATAGCATCTCAAATCTTAAGGCTAAGCATTCTGTTTATGCTGCTCGTAAAAAGCGCATGTTGCAGGTTAGTATTCCGGCGCTCAGGGTCAATCCCTCAAATGGTAGAGTTGAAAAGTTGCTTGATTTTAGTTTCACACTTGTCCCAACGGGGATAATATCAAGGCCAAAACTGTCTGTTCGGTATGCTGTAAAGTCCGTGTTGGCTAGTGGATCATGGAAACAGGTTAGGGTTGATAAAAGCGGAGTTTACAAGATATCGTACACTGAACTTGTGTCCATGGGGTTTGCAAATGTTGAAAATATTTCCCTTTGGGGTCACGATGGCAAACAGCTATCATTCTGGAACAGTGATGAGCCTATTGATGATTTGCAGCAGATACCCATTTGGATGGAGAAAGGGTCCGATGGTACTTTTAGCCAGGGCGATTATATTCTTTTCTATGCCAATGGTCCAGTTACCTGGGAACTTGATGAGGGAGACTCAATCATAACCCATAAGATGCACGATTATGCTTTGCATACTAGTTATTTCTTAACAACCGATATACCATCTCCATTACGAATAAAAACGGTAGGCGAAACTTCTTTACCTCATACACGCATTTCAAATTCCTATGATGCTTTACACTACTTCGAGCAGAACGATACCAACCTTATTAAATCAGGGAGGCAGTGGTTCGATGATGGTTTTGATGTTTTTACAAGCAAAACCTACAGTTTGCCCTTTAGCCAACCTGTTGCTGGAGGGAAGGCCTATTTCCGAGTGAATGCTGCCGCTCGTTCATCGGTATCAAGTACTTTTACACTTAGGGCAAATGGCACCTTTGTTGGGAATATCCCTTTATCATCTGTTAGCCTTACTGCACAGTATTCGTATTTTGCATCGTTATCGTCAAAAACTTTTGAGTTTCCATATTCTCAGGGTGGCTTAAATCTGGAACTCGTGTACAACAAGCCTACACCTTCGGCAAAAGCTTGGCTCGATTATATTACGGTAAATGCAAGGCAAAAACTATCAATGCAATCGGGTCAGTTGCAATTTAGGGATATGGAGAGCGTAGGAGCGGGGCGTATTACCCGGTTTGATATTTCCAATGCAAGTGCAGGTTTGATGGTTTGGGATATCTCCGATTTCTTTAATCCCCAAAAAAACCTTAGCTATACCCTCCAAGGGTCCATTGCACAGGTTAAAATTGCCACCCACGAACTCAAGGAGATGGTGGCTTTTAATCCATCGCAAGCATATGGCGTGAGTGTTGTTGGGGATGTTAATAATCAAAATATTCATGGTGCAGGGCAACCCAATATGGTCATTGTTACCCATCCCGATTATCTGTCGCAGGCTAATGAACTTGCACAAATTCATATAGATAACAGCGGGTTAAGCGTTGTGGTTTATACCAATCAGCAGGTTTATAATGAGTTTTCTTCGGGAAATGCCGATGTTTCGGCAATAAGGAACATGATGAGGATGTTTTACAAAAGGGCTTCCAGTGACAAAGAATTGCCCCGTTACTTGCTTCTTTTTGGAGATGGTTCGTACAACAACCTATCCACCGCCCCATCAAACACCAATAAGGTGCTTACCTACCAATCGGTAAATTCAACTCATATTACCGGATCGTTTGTTTCCGACGATTATTTTGGATTGCTCGATGACGACGAAGGCGAGGCGAACGGTCTGCTCGATATTGGCATTGGGCGAATCCCTTGCAATACTGTTTCTGATGCAAACATCGCAATTGCTAAGATAAAACAGTATATGTTCGGTTCGCACGGTAGTTGGCACAACCAGCTTTGCTTTATTGGCGACGATGGTGATGGTAATATGCATATGGAGGATTCCAATGAACTTAGCGTTTTTGTTGAGAATAACTACCCTCGTTACAATGTGCAACGAATTTTCTTTGATGCCTATCCAATGCAAACCACTTCGCAGGGTGCTCGTTATCCCGATGTTACTGAAGCCATTAATAGCA
>CALGIR010000301.1 GCA_937915475.1 uncultured Bacteroidales bacterium | reverse complement strand
AGCTCGTTTTCCGAAGGTGTAACAACTGCAGGATGACGTCCGTTAACCCCGTCAACCGACGTCATCCTGCAGTTGTTACACCTTCGGAAAACGAGCTGGCATACTATTGGAAAGTTGATTCAACGGGTTTTGACTCGAACTTGGTTCTAACTCACACCTATACCTACGATCCAAGCGATGCCAAACCTGTAGTCGCCAACTATGTGGTTGGATTATACAAAATTCATGAGTATAAATGGTTCGATTTGGGTAATACAGGAGTACCGGGATCGGTTAACAGCGGTTCGAATAGTTTTACAATTTCTGGAGTAGGGTATGTGTCGGGCGATTTTACTGCTGGCGAAGCAGATAACTTTACTCCACCTTTAACAACATATTATAGCCACAATACAACTGGAAACTGGTTCACAGCAGATGATTGGCTAGTTGGTGGGCCATCAGGGACAATTGCAACTCAAATTCCCAACGGTAATCCTGTTGTTATTCAAGAAAACCACACCATGACACTTAGCCAGAATAGTGCTTATAGTGTATCTGTTGAAGTAATTGGAACTCTTGCCTGTGGAAATACCGTCTTCCATGATTTGGGAACTGTTTTCGGAACAGGCAAAATTGAGATTACCTCTACTAACGATGGGTTCTTTGTATTCCCTGGCGGTTCTTTCGATGAATTTTTAGAAACTCCAGGTACAACCGTTGAGTTTAAAGGCGACAATACAGCATCGCTCCCACCTAAGCCCGGGAACATTTACAAACCATTTCAAAATGTTATTTTTTCTGGAACAGGGCAAAAGAATATGAGCTCTGAAAGCATGAGGGTTTTAGGCAATTTAACTATAAGTAACGGCACAAAGTTAAACAACTCCCTCTATAACAAGAGTCTATATGTTTCAGGTAGTTGGATAAACGAGAACACTGGTACCAATATGTTTGTTCCCGGAGCTGGAACCGTTTACTTTGAGGGCAAGGGCAGCACACCCCAAAATATAGATGTTGCAGCAAGGGAAACATTCTATAACCTAACCATGATTAATACTGGGGCTGGTGCAGAAATCACAGGTACCTCTGGTATTGATATTACCCGCAGGCTAACCCTTACCAATGGGGTGTTAAAATCGGCTTCGGGTAAAGAGGTAAGGCTTACTAACACCAACGCTTCAATAGCTGCATCGGGCGGTAGCTCGGCATCGTATGTTGATGGGCCGTTGAGCAAAAGAATAGTTAATGGCCAGTCGTTTAACTACCCCGTAGGTAACGCTGGGCGTTTAGGACGAATTACCCTATCGAATGTTACGGCATCCACATCACCCGAGTATTGGACTGCAACATACGTAAAGAGCAATCCCCATCCAACCTACCCAACTGCCACCGAGAATTTGGAGGGCGCACTTACTGCTGTGAGTGATAATGAGCACTGGATTGTCAATCGTCCTACGGGTGGTACTCCATCAGCAAATATAAAATTGAGGTGGGACGGAAATTCACTGCCATCATATACCAATGATCCAACCCTTAGATTAAATCTGAGGGTGGTTGAATTCAAAGATGGGTCACCAGGATTATGGTCAGCTAGAGGACAAAGCGTAAGCGGTACGGCAGCATCTGGAACGGTATCAACCACAACGCCTGTAACTCAAGATGATTATATTTTTACAATAGGTGCCATTGGTGTAACGGCAGCAATAACAGATTTCACGCCCAAAGAGGTTTGCGATAATGAAAATACGGTATCGATACCTGTTGAGCTAACCGGGGTTGCACCTTGGAGCCTATCGTATAGCGTGGGAGGTACCATTTTTACGGAAACTGACATAAACTCTTCTTCATATAGCATATCAATTCGAGGCTCCGATTTTGGTCAGGGTGTTTATGATGTTAAGCTTGTCTCAGTCTCTAGTGCAGGCAATGCGGGCGCAGTTGCCTCTGGGTCTGTTACCCTAACGGTTTTACTAACCCATAAGCCATCTATCTCAGGTGCTGCATCGGTAGGTGCAGGTGAAACCAGGCATTATTCAACCACTAATAATAGCGGAAGTACATATGCCTGGTCGTGGGTTGGTGCACAAGGCGGAGACCCTAATACTTCAGTAGGTTCTGGAACCGATATTAACTTTAACAAAGGAGCC
>CALGIR010000300.1 GCA_937915475.1 uncultured Bacteroidales bacterium | reverse complement strand
ACGCTTCCAAATCCAAATAACCAAATATTTATAGAAGTTTTTTTAAGATAAATGCAAGAAAAACATAACGCCCTGATTTGCAATATGCATTTTCGTCTTAATTGATGAAAATAGTTGATTAAATAAAATATAAACACAATGTATGCCCCCTAATTACTCCCTTTTATTAAAACCTGAAGAAAGTTCCACTGCAAAAGTAAACTGTTGTTGATGGCTTATGCCTCCCTCTGCATAATGTAAAGAATAGGTAAATGACCCTGTTACCTTTTTAAATCTTAAAAGCCTATAATATATGTCGGTGCGATTATATTTGTTTAACCTATAAAAGGGATCGCCCCAATCTAAACGATGTCCCTGCCCATAATAATAGGTATTGCTAACACCAAACCCTTTATATTCAATAGTAAAATCTAAAATCAAACCATTGGGAGTTCTCCAATCTGTGACATTCCTTTCTCTCTCAAATGATTTTATACCCGATAGGCTTAGCTTTAGTGAATCAAGAAAGGTGTGGGCAGCAGCATTCAAACCTAAAGTTACAACTACTACACCATTATCGCGTATATGCTCATCCTCATGAGAAATGGCAGTGTGAGCGTAATGATACATATATAGGTGGTTTTCCGCAAAGAACATCTTATGCCTATAGTTTCCTTTCCCTCCAATGATAAATGCCTCGCGCTGATCTGCTGTTTGCCTGCTTGTCCAATCGAGATATACACTCTGCTTAAACCCTCCCTTCTTATAAGTCCAGAACAAACCACTAATATAAGGGCGATAATAGGATAAGGAATCGTAATAAATTGCCTTTGGACTGTCGCTGTGAAATTTTTTGCGTGGAAAAACCCCAAAATGAAAATCAAACGAATTACTATTAAGCGCATAATAAAAATAAGGGTTCACCTTATCAACATCATTTATACTCCCAAATTCCTTTAATGCATTAAGTCCAACATTTAGGGTATGCACAGAATCAAACACAAGAAAAAGTTCTGGAGCAAACTGAATCCCAAGAATGGTCTGTGGAATTTGGACTGTTGAATTGTACTCTCTGTTATCGGCAAAACCAAAAGCATTCGCTCTCCAATTAAGACTTTGAGCATTAGTACTAAGTAGGACTAAAATGAGTATGATAGATAAGAGTAGTCTTTTCATGTGTTTATTTATTAATTTTCAAAGGAACACCTGTCTAACGGCAGGCAGATATAGAAATGAGTTATACCTCTGACAAGGGAACAAAATAGTTTATCAAAAATCACCATTCTGCTTTAAGCACTTCTATACTTAATGATGAATACTGTTGTAATTCAACTGGCATAGATTAATCTTTTAGGCTGAAAACATACTCGCATAAGTTGCTAAACGAAATTGCAGAATATTACTCATATATTATATTAATAGCAAACCCATAAAAGTTTAAGATACAACCAATTTTCAGACACTAAAATCTGCCTAAATGAATTCATTGTTAATTTGTTTACGTTACAGATAATTGGCAAAAATAGTAAAAGTTAAATACAGACAAGAGGGATTTTCTGCTGTTTGATTATATCCGAGAATGAATATATACTATATAGGGTTAAACTAACCTTACAGTGTAGAACTGTAAATATTAAATAAAAAGAGGGAACACCTCAATGCCATTGCCTATTCTTTCATATCTTTGCAGTATAACAACCCGATAAGCAATGAAAAACTTAGTAATCATCCCTACCTATAACGAGAAAGAAAACATTGAGCGAATGATTCATAAGGTAATGTCGCTCAGCAATAGTTATAACCTTTTAGTTATCGATGATGGATCACCCGATGGTACAGGGGCGATTGTAAAAAAAATGATGGAGGAGTTCACCGACAGGCTCTATATTATTGAGCGAAAAGGCAAATTAGGGCTCGGTACTGCGTATATCACTGGATTTAAATGGGCTCTGGAACACGGATATGAACATATCTTTGAGATGGACGCCGATTTTTCTCATAACCCTAAGGATCTGAACAGACTCTACAAAGCCTGTTTAGATGGTGCTGATGTGGCCATAGGATCACGCTATATAAAGGGGGTTAACGTGGTTAACTGGCCAATGGGCAGAGTGCTAATGTCGTACTTTGCCTCGGCATACGTAAGGTTTGTTACCCGCATGAAAGTTATGGACACAACTGCAGGATTCAAATGCTACAAAGCGGATACGCTAAAAGCTATCAACCTTGATGAGATTAGACTAAAGGGGTACGGTTTTCAAGTTGAGATGAAATTTACAGCATGGAAACTTGGCTTTAACATTGTTGAAGTACCCATTGTTTTTACTGAGCGTAGCGAGGGAGAATCGAAAATGAGTGGAGGGATTTTTAACGAAGCATTCTGGGGTATACTTGGAATGAAATTTCGAAGTTTCTTTAAAACGTATAAGCGGCAAGGTGCTGCATAACAAACCAAGAGCATGAGTTCAATCCTGATTACAAACGCAACCATTATTAACGAGGGAAAACACTCGTTAGGAAACGTATTGGTTAAAAATGATAGGATTGAAAAAATAGAGTACACTCCGAGCGACAAACCTCTGGAGGCTGATATCTACATTGATGCAAGCGGACAATTCTTAATTCCCGGCGTTATTGATGACCAGGTTCACTTCAGAGAACCTGGGTTAACTAATAAGGGATCCATCTACACCGAATCGAAAGCGGCCATAGCAGGCGGTATTACCTCGTTTATGGAGATGCCCAATACATTACCCCAAACCGTAACCCTTGAGGAACTGGATAAAAAGCGTAAGATTGCAGCTGAAAGCTCACTTGCAAACTATTCGTTTTACCTCGGTGCAACCAATGATAATATTGGCCAAATTATTAAGGTTGACCCAACAAAAGTTTGCGGTATAAAAGTTTTTATGGGGTCGTCAACCGGTAATATGCTTGTGGATAACCCAACGGCTCTTGAGGATATCTTCAGAGCCTCGCCAATACTAGTGGCTACACATTGCGAGGATGAACAAACCATAAAAAACAATTTGAAAGAGTTTAAGAAGCAGCAAGGAGATGAAATCCCTTTTAAATATCACCCAAAAATACGAAGTGCAGAGGCATGCTACCTAAGCAGTTCATTGGCCGTAAAAATGGCCAAGAAACATAATACGAGGCTTCACCTGCTCCACCTGTCAACTGCAAAAGAGATAGAACTACTGAGCAACTCCGCTCCTCTAAAAGAAAAAAGAATTACTGCCGAAGTATGCGTTCATCACCTTTGGTTTAACGATAAGGATTACGAGAAACTGGGTTGGCGCATTAAATGGAATCCGGCAGTAAAAACAGAAACGGATAGACTTGCCCTTATTGATGCGCTAAATATTGACAAACTTGATGTAATAGCAACCGACCATGCCCCGCACACGCTAGCCGAAAAAAACAACAATTACTTCAAGTCCCCTTCGGGCGGTCCGCTTGTACAGCATTCACTTACAGCAATGCTTGAACTTGTTTCACGAAACATTTTAAGCATTGAAATGGTGGTTGATAAGATGTGCCATGCCCCAGCAGAATTGTTTAGGATTGAGAAAAGAGGCTTTATCCGCGAAGGCTATTTTGCAGACATTGTAATAGTTAACCCTAACCAGAAATGGAAGGTTACCCCAGAGAATATACTCTACAAATGCGGTTGGTCGCCTTTTGAGGGTGAAACATTTGGGGCAAAGGTCACCCATACTATTGTTAATGGCAGACTAGTATACAACAACGGAATCTTTAATGAGGAGGCTAAGGGACAAGCCTTAACTTTTAGTCGATAGAGTTTTCTGCATCAAACAAGGTTCTTTGCCGAACAACTTTACATACTGCTTTAAAAACCACATCATATACTTAGCATTCTATACCTTTAGAACTGTAAAATTCACTATTGCTGATTGTCTAAAACCAACCGGACTGTTGACCGTGTTTTCTGCTCCAAATAGATGTTTTTATCTTTAGTGTGCTCTATTATGGTCTCATTGGTGTAGTGCCTTATGGTTAATAGTTCGAGGTTTTTATTGTAGCGAACTTCAAAGTTGCGATTTAACTCGTCAATGGCACCAGGGAGAAAATGCTCCTCATTATCAACACAAATAGAAAAACTGATGGCAGAACTCTGAATTAAATTTGCCTTAACTCTATACTTATAAAGGGTTGCGAAAATTTTACTTAAGCAATCCTCAATTACGAATGAAAAATCGAGGGGCGTTAGCGAAATAAGTACCTGATTAGACTTTTTTATCAGCATGGGCGGATAATCAATGGCGCTATCGCACTGGTAAACAAGAGTTCCCTCGGCATGTGGTTTTAAAAACGACTTAACAAAGAGTTTTATCGACTTATTTTCTAACGGCTTAATGGTTTTAGGATGGATAATCTGTGCCCCACAATAGGCCATCTCTATAGCCTCCTTAAAAGATACCCTGCTAAGTTTTATTGTATTTGCAAAAGTTCTAGGGTCGGCATTAAGCACACCCTCAACATCTTTCCAAATGGTTACATCTTTTGCATTAAGCAAATTGGCCAGAATTGCCGCAGTATAATCAGAGCCCTCACGACCAAGCGTGATTGTAGTTCCTTTACTAGTGCCTGCTATAAACCCTTGCGTAATATAAATTCTTGGTGACTCATGTTTAAAGATAAATGTTTTATTACTTAGTAGCCGGGATGCATTAAAATCAATATTTCCCTCTCGATAGGTTTCATCACTTTGCAAAACGCCCCTAATATCAACATACTGACTATCAAGCCTTACAGATTTTGCATAATCAGCAATAATTGCTGTTGACAATAGTTCTCCATAGCATACTAACTGATCGTAGCAATAGTTATAATCGTCCTTGGGTTTACCTCTGAGCATGGTTTCTAAATCTCCTAACAGTTTATCAACCTTAGGCTTGCAGCTATTATCCTTGACACAAAAAAGATTCTCGATTATACTTAAGTGAAATCGCTTTAGCTCATCAAAATCCTGCCAGAAAGCATTATTCCCGTCAATATAGCCTTTAAGCATTCGCTCTAACAGTCTTGTTGTCTTGCCCATTGCCGACACAACAACAACCAAAGAGTCATTTTGATCATTTAAGATATTAACCAGTTTTTTAACCCCTTCGGCCGACTTTACAGATGCCCCACCAAATTTAAAAACCCTTACTGATGAATTTTCCATTTAATAAATTGTAATAAACAACTACCCAAATTGACTACGCAAAACTAACTTAGAGAAATGAAAACACAAAGCAATAGTCATTCAATTTCTGCGTGCACAACAATTGCTTGGCTAACATTAAAACCATGTATGGAGCAATCAAATCGAATTTGGTTAGCGCAAACGTTTTAAAAAAGGAAAATTCTTTATAATATTGCAGTCCTAAGAGATTTCCGAAAAACCTCAACTCAAAAATTATCCTCATGAAAGGTTATACCATAAAAACACTCACACAGTTTATCATCGATAGGCAATCTGATTTTCCGTATGCAACAGGAGAATTCTCGCGCTTGCTCTACCATATGGGCATTGCCGCCAAGGTTGTAAATAAAAAAGTTAACAAAGCAGGACTTGTAGATATTTTAGGGCTGGCAGGTGATGTGAATGTTCAGGGTGAAGAGCAAAAGAAGTTGGATGTTTTTGCCAACTGGCGTTTTATTCAATCCATTAAGTCGTCGGGACAGTGCTGTGGAATTGCTTCGGAAGAGGATCAAGAGATCATTACCTTTGATGACGACCTTGCGCTAGATGGAAATTACATTATCTGCATGGATCCACTCGATGGTTCATCAAATATCGACGTAAACGTATCGGTAGGAACTATCTTTAGCATTTATCGTCGTATCAGCCCCAGGGGAACAAAGGCTGTTCTTGAAGATTTTCTTCAAGAGGGAACAAAGCAGGTTGCCGCAGGGTATATTATTTACGGCTCTTCAACCATGCTAGTTTATACCACGGGGAGTGGAGTTTTTGGATTCACTCTTGATCCGTCCATTGGCGAGTTCTGCCTTTCGAACTACAATATTAAAACACCCGAAGATGGGTCAATATACTCTATTAACGAGGGCAATTACGTGAAGATGCCTAAGGGCATTC